>JBDSRR010000120.1:0-7790 GCA_039929185.1 Actinomycetota bacterium | reverse complement strand
GTAACTGACTTGCTTGCGCCGGTAGTTTCTATCTAACTCAGGCCCAATGACAAACTCATGACTCGGCACGCTCGGAATTACATCACCATCACCATCGCCCTCGGTGCGATGGTGATGGTGATTGCATCTGCCCAAGGATATGAGTGGGTCATCAACCACCCGGTGCTATTCCTCGGTCTTGTAGCGGGCATGATTCTCGCCGAACGATTCGTTATTCACCTCACGCTTTCGCACGAGACGATCTCGTTTTCTGTTGTCGAGTTGATGATGACCGTCGCCGTACTCAGTATCGATGGCGGAGCTTTTGTTCTGACCGTTGTACTTGGGATGACAGGTGGACAGTTGATCCGCCGCAGGCCCGCGGTCAAGGCCGCTTTCAACGTGGCGATGTACGCAGTAGGTGCAGGCGGCGCCGCCGCAATATTCGCCCTGATGACTTCAAACGGTGTAGCCGGACCCAATGGCTGGTATGCCGCGGTCGGCGCGATGGCCGCCTTCTACCTCATCAATCAGTGGATCCTTGCAACCGTTGTCGGTGCCGTTGAAGGAAAAAAGGTATCCGCCATGTTGCGCGAAGGGGGGACGATCCAAGCGGCCATGTGGGCGGGCAACGTCACCTTTGGACTGCTCGTCCATCGACTTGCGACGATAGAGCCCGTAACAGCGCCTTTGCTCCTGGTGCCGTTCGGTCTTTCATATGCCGCATACAAAGCCTGGGTGCGATCAACGCGCGATAGTCGAAAGATGCTCTCGCTATATGACGTGGGCACTAACCTGATCGGCGAGCTCGGAAGTGAACATGGACTTCAGCATTTCTTGGGGGCAACCAAACAGATGTTTCGCGCATCCGGAGCTCTTATAGTTTCCCTCGAAGGTGCCCAACTTCGTATAACCCGCGACCAAGGCGACGATGAGGTTGTCGATGCACATCCTTCCGCCAAAGATTCACGAGCGGTCTTGGAGCATTACATCCAGACCAATGACTGGGCAAGTTGTCGCTGGTGTTCACTTGTGAACGAAGTCGGCACGTTTGGAGCGTTGATGATCCACGATCACAAGGGACCCGACGGTCCCGATGATTTCGAACCCCAGGATCAACACTTGCTTCAGATGCTTAGCAATCAGGCATCGGTCACTATTCGCAACATCGCTCTTTTCGATTCGGTCAATCATGAACGCGGAAAGTTGTCAGATATCGTCGCAAACACTTCTGACGGGATCTACCAGGTTGGGCCCGACCGACGCATCATGAGTTGGAACCCAGCGATGGCAGCTATCACTGGTTACAGCGAAGCCGAGGCTGTCGGGCAGATGGACTTCAACGTGTTACATGCCCGTGATCCACAGAGCAACGGACCGACAGACATCGGGGCTGGGGTGGTTGCAGACATGCCCCAGCAGGTCCTAGCGCAGATCATGACCAAAGACGGTTCCGCCCGGTGGATCGACTACACCCATTCCCCTATCATCGACGCCTCCGGTGTAGTCACCTCCGTAGTCACAGTCGTCCGCGATATAACCCGCCAACGTGCCGCACAGGAAGCCAAGGAAGACTTTATCGCTACGGTTAGCCACGAACTTCGAACTCCACTGACTCCGCTCAAAGGATTCCTAATCACGCTTATGCGCAAAGACGTTGACATCAGCGACTCGGACAAGCGGAGTTTTTACGAGATGATGTATCACCAGACCGAGCGACTAGAGCGCCTCGTAGGTGACTTGCTGGACGCCTCGACTCTTGGCCAAGGTGTCCAGGACTTCGAAACTGAACCGACCAACCTGCTCGAACTCGCGAAGAAACTCGTGGACACGTATGCCGCCACCAACCCTGCACGCGAGATCGTCCTCAATACACAACTTGAACACTGTCATGCCGAAGCGCACGCTGCTCGACTTGAGCAGGTGCTGGGTAACCTGCTGGAAAACGCCATCCGTTACTCAGAGGACGGGGAACCGATCGATGTCACGGTCGGACAGCGAGGAACTGAAGTGACGATCGCCGTGCATGATCGAGGTCAAGGTATCGGGCATAACGACCAAGAGCGCGTATTTGAGCGGTTCTTCCGGTCCGGCAGTCACCTGACCCGCAACCAGGGCGGAACCGGCCTCGGCCTGTACATAGCCAAGTCACTCGTTGAAGGCATGGGTGGACGCCTCTCAGTGGTCAGCCGGTTGGGCCACGGTTCCACCTTCATCGTTCATCTGAACGCCCTCACGCAGGTGCCTGACCACACCGAGTCGTCTAGGCCATAAAAACTTTTTTGTTCGCGAGCCGTGTCTTTTCGGCTGATGCTCCGTTAGTAGTGTCATAGGGGACAATTCTGACCTCTTAGATGGATATAAATGGAAGATGTGAAAGGGGAAACAAATGAAACGCTTTCTAGTTGCAACGATGGTGCTCGGCGTGCTTCTCGGGGGTGTAATCCCTGTCGCTGGAGCGGCTCCGACAGACTCGATGAACGTCTTCGAGGGCACTGGATCAGCCACCGCTCTTGACCTAAGCATGCCTGGACTTCTAGGCGTCGCCAAGACTGCCGGAGATCAGACCCTCATTGACGCAGCGAAAAAGTTCCCCGGCCTAACCGTCGGCCACACTTTCTCCTCGTTCAAAGTCGATGGGGTTAAGAGCACCGTTTCCGCCAATGGCGGGGCTGCTCCTGACTGCGACCTGCTTACCCGTAACGTTGACCCACTTAAGATCTGCAGCTCGGCCGACGGCGGCGACGCTGGCGAAGTCTCGGCTGCCCCTGGCAGCCTAGGCGGAGACGACAAGGCCAGCTGTACCGACGTGTCGCTTCTGATGGTCTCATTCGCTAGCGCCTGCGGGAAGTCCTTCTCGTCAATAACCGACGGGCGCCCCGTCAGCATCAATGAAGCGACAGTTATCACTGGCAGTGTCTTGATGGACCTGTCGTCTCTGAACCCTGAACTGGAAGCCAACAAAGATGCATTGCTGAGCACGCTTCAAACATTCGTTGTCTCGAACCTCAACAGTGTTTCGACCGGTGCCGACATCACCGACTCGGTCAAGGCCGACATCACAAGCAAGCTGGACAGCTACCTTTCGACCGTTGCCAGCATCGGCCGGGTAGCCGATATCAAGCTTGGCCCTTCCACAGTTGTGGTAGGCGGCATTGGAGACATCACCACGATCACTTCAAAAGCCGCTGGGGGCACCGTTGAACTGCTCGGCATCCCGGTCGGCAACGCCTTCAAGTACCTCATCACGATTGAGGTTTCACATTCCATCGCAACAGCAAGCTGGGACCGCGCAAAGGGCTTGGCTAACGCTACGGCACAAAAGGCCCTGGCTACGGTTCGGATCAGCGACCTGGCCAACCTGTGCAGCGTCGTGGAACTCAACCTTCCTTGTGAAAACGGCTACATCAAGCTCGTGGTTAACGGCGATCAGGGTGCGGTGGACACTATCCTTGGTACGTTGAACACCATTGACCTGCTCCACACCACCGTAAATGTTGGACCTGACACCAAGGAGCAAACCGGCAAATCGGTTGTAGCCACTGCCAGCGGAGTCGAGATCCACGCACTAAAAGGCCTGGGTCAAAGCGCCGATGGGAAGTTGGACGGCGGCATCGACCTTCGTATCGCAACTGCTGGAGTAACTCTGCAAGGTGACAACGTGCGAGTCGAGGCGAGCACGCTGCCTCTTACAGGTGGCCCGACCTACTTGTACATAGGCGCAGCGCTCCTGCTCGCCGGCGCAGCAGTGGGGCTATATCGCTGGTCCTCGAAGTTGAGAACAGCCGCATAGACAAAAACCCACAGCCGTCATAATCGATGTATAGAAATGGGACTAAAAACCTGGGCTAAAACCCACACCGGCCGTCGTGCCCTCGCCATGGGGCTCGCAACTCTTGCGGGCCTCATGGTGTTAGGTGCTGGATGGCTTGGCGCATACCCCTTCTATACAGACTTGCGGGCAAACAAGGACCAGGAACGTCTAACTGTGGCGTTCGCCACCGTGAAGACCAAAGATGCATTCCAAAACCGCGAATTGGTCGAGGGAAGCCCCCTCACCCGCATGGTGATTCCTAAGATCGGGGTTGACACTATGGTGGTTCAAGGGCTGTCTCTCAAGGCTCTGAACACCGGGGCCGGGCACTATCAGATGACGCCGCTTCCCGGCGAACCCGGAAACGTCGGGATAGCCGGTCACCGCACGATGTACGGTAAGCCATTCCAAGACATCGACAAACTTGTCGAAGGTGACAAGATTGAACTCATCACACCCTTTGCCAAACATACATACGAGATGATAGGACCCTTCGATGGACATGCGAATCCATGGGTGGTTGCTCAGAA
Source organism: Actinomycetota bacterium (assembly GCA_039929185.1). Taxonomy (GTDB): domain Bacteria; phylum Actinomycetota; class CADDZG01; order JAHWKV01; family JAHWKV01; genus JBDSRR01. The sequence goes on along the minus strand of JBDSRR010000120.1, from coordinate 3,467 downwards.
CAATTGGAATGTCATCGACCCAACTCTTGAACCGATGCTTACTATGACGGCCTGCCATCCGAAAGGAAGTTCAAAGCAACGCATCGTCGCGCGGGCAAGATTGATCAACTCAGAGCCCATCAAGTGAAAAAACTGCTGGTGGTCGTATTCGCCCTAGCGGCTATTTTGCTGCCATCGGCCGCTTTTGGGGGCATCGATTCTTCCGTCGGATTCACGTCCCCAACACCTCCTCCTGGCGAGGTGGTTGGAACTCACCGCGTGGTTGCTTCGGCGCAAGCACAGTCCTCGATCAAATCTTTCAGCCTGCATATCCTCCCCGATCCAGCTGAAACATCCATCCCACCGCTGGGACCTTCGGCACAAAATACGGTGACGTTCGACCCTGGGGTCACAAACTACGCCGAACTTGACCTAATGTGGGATACCGTCACGCTCACGCCATATAACGGCATGTATGTCATCAAGGCCAGCGTTTACTCACACGTCGATAGCTCATCTTCAGATGCCTCGGTTCAAAATCTAGCCGTTAACAATCCTCCCGCCCAACCATCGGGAGTGAGAGTGAAATTGGACAAAAGCGACATACCGTTGATCACGTGGTTCTCCAACAAGGAGCCAGACCTCGTCGGCTACGAAGTCCTACGGACGGCCGGCAACAATCCCCCAGTTCGTATCGCCACGACCCAGGCCCTGTCATACAGAGACGTCAAAGCGCCAAAGGATGTCTCGCTGAGCTACGAAGTCGTGGCAGTCAGATATAGCCCAGTGACGCCCAGCAGCGGCATCAAAACGGTATCTTCACCCACCTCGTCGCTGATCATCGCTTCCGCCGAAGAGGCCCCCCGCCCTACATTGCCGGACACCCCGATCGTCGCCGCTCAACCGCCTTTAGTCTTGGCACCCAGGATCGGGCCGCGGCGTGACCTTGGCTTCGATCCCCTACTGCCATACAGCGAACCAATCCCGCAGCGCTTCAAGGATCCGCAGATCCCAGACAACCCGATCGAAGCGTTGGCCAATCCAGCAACATTCGTACAAGGCAGGGTTCACGTCCCTCCATACATGGCGGCGGCGCTTTTACTTCTAGTACTTGCCTTGCACCTCGGGCGGATGGCGCACAAGTTCCTAACCGTTGCTTGACCGCGCCGACGCTGTTGTAATTGGCGCGGGCGTTATCGGACTTTCCATCGCCTGGCGTTTGTCACAGCATGGACTGACGGTTGTGGTTATCGACGGTGATGAATCCGCCGCCGCCTCAAATGTCGCTGCGGGGATGCTCGCACCGGTAACAGAGGTCCACTACGATACCGATCGCCTACTGACGTTGAACCTAGCTAGCGCTTCGATGTATCCGGGATTCCTTAACGAATTAGGGATCAGCCACCGATGTCGAGGGGCACTCGTGGTTGGCATCGACCGAGATCAAGCAGCGATAGTGAAGAGGTTGTTCGAGCTTCAAACCTCGCTGGGGCTCGACGTCAATTGGGTGGACGACTGCCGCCAGCTGGAACCGGCATTGTCGAGTTCGATCGCAGGTGGCATTGCGGCACCGCGGGAAGCCGAGGTTGACCCAAGGATGCTCATGGAGGCACTCCGAAATGCCGTGAAATCTTGCGAAGGCGAGATGCGTGTCGGTCAAAACGTCGCGCAGATCATCACAGAAGGTCATGCCGCGGTCGGAGTTCGGCTCGATGATGCAAGTGTGATCCAAGCTAATCACATCATCGTTGCAGCAGGTGCTTGGTCGAGCAGCCTTATGGGAGTTGCGGACGTGGTGCGTCCAGTTAAAGGACAGGCACTTCGCCTTCGCGGCAACCTGCCCATAGAACACATAGTGAGAACCCCCGAAGTCTATTTAGTACCGCGAGGCGACGAACTGGTGGTCGGGGCAACCGTTGAAGAGATGGGCTTCGATACCCAAGTCACTGCCGGCGGTGTGCTTGCACTACTGCAGGCAGCCGACGAAGTTGTTCCGGGTATCCGCGAGTTGGATCTGGTGGAATGCTCCGCTGGGCTTCGACCTGCAACGCCTGACAACGCTCCGCTGCTAGGGCGCGGCGCCACCGATAACCTATTGATAGCGACAGGGCACTACCGAAACGGCGTCCTTCTGGCGCCCATCACCGCTGAGATCATCTGCGAACTGGTCATCAAAGACACGACATCACACGACATAACAGCGTTCGAACCCGGGCGGTTCAACCCCCTATTCGAACCCGGGCGGTTCAACCCATGAAAGTAACGGTGAACGGCAGGGTTATGAAACTCGATGAAGGCGCAACTGTTAAAGGGCTCTTGCGCATAGAGGGCATAGAAGAGCCACGTGGCGTTGCCGTCGCGGTCGATGGGTGCGTTGTCGCCCGCGGTGAATGGGCAGTCACGTTTCTGCAAGATGGACAGCGAGTCGAGATACTAAGAGCAGTCCAGGGAGGATAGGAGTCGATGGACAAGCTTTGTATATCTGACCGCATCTTCGGATCTCGGCTCATATTCGGAACCGGCGGATTTCGCAACATGACTTCACTTGCCGCTGCCCTGAAACAAAGCGGGGCAGAATTGGCAACCGTCGCCATGCGAAGGGTGCGACCTGGTACCAAGGGGTCGGTTCTTGATGTCATCGATGCGGCTGGCATCGATGTGCTGCCTAATACGGCGGGATGTTACACAGCGCACGACGCGATCAGTACCGCCCGCTTGGCCCGCGAGGCGCTTGGAACCAACTGGATAAAACTCGAAGTCATAGGTGACGATCGCACGTTACTGCCCGACGGCCCAGAGTTGCTTATAGCCGCGCGCCGACTGATCGAGGAAGACTTCGTCGTACTGCCTTATACCAACGACGACCCAGTACTTGCTCGACGCCTCGAAGATGCAGGATGTGCAGCAGTGATGCCCCTTGGGTCTCCGATCGGAAGCGGTTCGGGGATACGCAATCCCTACAACCTCTCGATCATCATCGAAAACGCGACCATCCCCGTCATACTCGACGCAGGAGTCGGCACCGCATCCGACGCAGTTATCGCTATGGAACTTGGCTGTGATGGGGTTCTATTGGCAAGTGCCATCTCAGGTGCAGAAGAGCCTTCTGTCATGGCCCACGCGATGCGACTTGCAGTGGAGTCGGGACGGCTTGCCTTCGAGGCTGGCCGCATCCCAAGAAAGCTTTACGCCCAGGCATCAACCACTGACGAGGACATCGCGCAACTCGACTAGTCAGAGCGCAATTCGCGTTTGACCTTCATCCAATCTGAAGTTTTCGTAGAGAACGCGATGTCGGTGACTATCTGACCAAGGCCGACGACCAACAACATAACGACGATCCACTGCGTGGGTGCGAAGGGCACAAGAACAAAGGGGATGATCTTGGTGACGACAGCCCCAGAACCATGCATCACCGCGCGACGCATCGGAGTTGAACACAGATAGCTTTCATAGTCGGTTTTGGCCCCCGGGCGAGGAGGTGGGGG
>JBDSRR010000119.1:0-3312 GCA_039929185.1 Actinomycetota bacterium | reverse complement strand
ATTTCGGGCCGTTTCATGTTCCAGCGGGCCAAGATCTCAATCGGATCACTCTCGACCTTCCTGTGAATAACGGTTTCTACACGGCGATCGCTCCGGACCTTATAGACGTTGCGACCGGAGAAGAGCCCAGCCATCAGGTTGCTCACATCCATCATGCTCACTGGTTTCGTTCAACGAACGATCCCAACGACGAGCGTTACAACACCGGTTTGGAGTTCGGCGACCAGGGTTTCTCGTGGGTCTTTGGAACCGGTGAAGAGGAGACTCAAGGTTCACTGGATGCTCGTGCCGACGTTGATCCCACTGGTCCCCGCTACGGCTTGTATATCGATGGCGATTCGCCCCAGATGCTCATCTACATGCTTCACAACAAAACAGCTCGTCCTCTGAATCTATTTGTGTTGCTGCGCGTTAAGTTCGTATCAGGAACTGCTGACGAGATCAAAACTGCAACGGGCAAGGAATTTCATCCGCTAAGAGGCAAGCTTTGGGGAACGACGTTCGATGTCCCGCGCGAAGCAAATGGCGACGGTACTTACGTTCATCCACTAGACATCCCCGTGGGTGGCCCTGGCTACAACGCTGCGTTCAGCACTCGCGGAAAATTCTTCACGTCTGGTTTTTCGGGAACTATCGTCGCTGGGGCGGGACACTTGCATCCGGCCGGGCGCGAGGTTGTGATTTCGAACTTAGGACCGGCGGGTTCGGGGTGCGAAGCCGATTCGGACAGCGACGGCTACCCGGGCATCACGTTGGTGCACTCGAGAAAGTTCGAACACGTCGCTGCGAACAATTACTCAGAGGACTATCAGATGGGAGCAACTAAGAACGGGTTCCGGGCCCCCATCAGAGTTGGGGACCGCATTGCCCAGTTCGGTGTTTATTCAAATGATCTGTATGCGAGCTATCAGGCGATGAGTTATGCGGGCCTATATACCGACACGCTTCAGGTGCCCGCGGCAGCGACTGGTTGCAACGCGACGAGTTATGCGCCGATATTGCTGGCGGGCGACCCGGTTGGTGGCGATGTCACAGAGGGCGTACTGAATCACCCACGCACTCACGCTCCGGACCCACATTGCGAGCTTGCGGTATCTCCGTTCAACGGGCCGTGCAATGTTGCGGAGCGTCCTTGGCTCAACTCCGTTGAGACGAACTCTGTTCACATCGGTGGGTTCAAATATCTTCCTGGCGACGAAGGTTCATCCGGCGTTGCCAGGGTCCTTCCTCAAGTGAAGCAGGGTAAGTCGATCACATTCATCAACGAAGATGCTGCGCTTGGCATCCGTCATACGGTGACGTCATGCGGATGGCCCTGCAACGGCCCGTATGTAGCGAACTACCCCATGCCAGATGCGACTTTCGATTCGGCGATGCTTGGCAACGTCGATCCGGTCGATGGGAGTGCGTTCAAGGTTAACTGGAGCACGCCTACTGGCCTTGGCGTTGGTCGCTACTCGTATTTCTGCAGAACGCATCCTTGGATGCGTGGTGCATTCGAGGTCATTTGAGATGAGCAGGTTGTCGAAGGTGGTTGTCGGCGCCCTATTAGTGGCTTCAACGTTCGCGCCGAGTGCAGGTTTTGCTGCCGCTCCGGTTTTTGTGGGACCACTAAGTGCCGATTCGACTCTGTTTTGGGATGGTGGTTACGTTGGCTCAAGTCCGACATACAGCTTGCCCTTGCTTCCCCCTAACGCCGCTCTTGATCGCTGCGCCCTAGTTGAGCCGTGTTTTAACTTCCAGTTCGATGTTGTGGGCTCAGGCGCACGTTTGAGGGTTGCATTCGACACGCCGATGCGCGACGACGGTTTTGAGATCACGTATACGAGTCCCAGTGGCGTTGTGACGAGAAGAAGCAACTCGAATCAGTACAGCGTGGAGAACTTCTTCCTCGCCCCTGAACTTGGACGGTGGACTGTCAAGGTCGCACCGTATGGCGCGGAGCACGCGTCGTTTCGCATGAGGGCCAAACTCGAATCTACGCCCTATGTTCCGCCTGGGGAAGGTGCATTGCCGCCTAACTTGCGTGTGACCCGACAGTGGGAGTTCGGGTTCGTCGCTCCGGCAAATCCCGGCAACGGTCTGTTTCCGCCCGACGATACCAATCCACCTCTCGAAGTCGCGGGCCAGCATCCGCTTTCTTGCAGCGTCGATGAGACTCTCGACGATGGAACAAGCAGATGTTTGCGCTTTTCATTTGGACTGGCGAACGTCGGTGATGGGACTTTTGACATCAGGTTCATGGGTGATCGCTCGGGGGCCGAGTTCGCGATGACTCAATGCGTTCAGCAATCTAGCGGTTCGCCGGTTGCAAGACCTGCAGGTAAAGGCAAGTTCCACACCACTCATGGACATTTCCACTATCACAACATCATCTTTCACAAGCTTCATCGGGTGACCGATCGTTCCACGGGGGCGATGACACAGGTGGGGGCAGGTAAGAAACTTGGATATAGCCCAGCCGACCAAGGCATCGCAGAATGGACTCGGTTCGTGCAGGCCCCCTCGGGAAGTAGCGGTGGATTTGGAAACTGCGCATCGGCTAGCGACAGCAATAGACTTGGAATGTCGAGCGGCTGGGGTGACGCCTACCGGTATCAGCGGCCCGGAAACTTCATCGATTTCACTGCAGGAAGCGATGGATACTTCGTTGTTCAAACGATCGCAGATCCGGAGAACGTGGTTTTGGAATCTAACGAAAGTGACAACACTTCGTATGCATATCTGAGAATCGTTGGCGAAGAAGTTGACGTGCTGGAGTCGGGAGTGGGGGCCAGTCCTTGGGATCCGAACAAGATCGTTTACAACTAGCATGAGACATCTAAGACTCATCCTTAGCGCAGGTCTGTTGGTTGGGCTAGTTGCGGCACCGACCGCGGACGCGTTGGTTGCCACAACACAGCCTGGCTCGACAACTTCCGGATACACGTCAGCGGTTTTCGTTCACCCCAAAGGCCGTCAATTGACCTACGCCAACTTCGACATCGATTTTCATGACATAAGGTCAAGCGAACCGCGGCCCGATCGGAACGCTCCTCATTGTGACCCCGTCGGACCCTGCCCATTGTTCAAGAGCGACACGCTTGGCCTGGGGGAAACTGGAATCGTCTTCGGCACGGAGGGGATCCCAGCAGGTTCCTATGGCTTTTACTGCACGTTGCATACCTGGATGACCGGAACTCTGATCGTCGTAGGTACCTGACCGCAATCCAGCCACTAAACTGAGCTCCAACAAACGGGCGCTTAGCTCAGCTGGTTAGAGCACTGCCCTTACAAGGCAGGGGTCGACAGTTCGAATCTGTCAGCGCCCAC
>JBDSRR010000118.1:0-17197 GCA_039929185.1 Actinomycetota bacterium | reverse complement strand
CGAGGCGCGACTTACAAGGGCTGAGGAAGTTGGCCATTTCGGAAGCTGGGAATGGGACATCGTTACAAATGATCTGCATTGGTCTGACGAGCAGTTTCGCATCCATGGGCTGTCACCCAATGATCCCACTCCAGACATCGCCACGATAAAGGCCTTTTGTCATCCCGATGACCTGAGGCAGGTACAGGAGCTTTTTTCCAAAGTATTGGCCGACCCCGTCAGGCATCAGCCCAGCTTCGATTGGGAAATTCGGATCGTTCGTGCGGACGGACAAGTACGGAGCCTGGCGTGCCACGCGACCATCGTGACGGACCAAGACGGAATGCCGATCCGTATATTGGGCGTCGCCCACGACATCACCGAGCGAAAAGGCGCAGAACACGAACGCCAGACATTCATAGCCAATGCTGCACACGAACTGAGAACACCATTAACTTCGCTTGCAGGGTTTGCGAAATTGCTGAATGTCAGTTGGGACCGAATGAGCGAGGATGCCATCTCGTCCTCTTTGCAGGCAATGGCACGTCAGGGGGACCGGGCTACTTCGTTGATAAACAACCTGCTGGATATGGCACAACTGGAATCTGGTCAGATAACGGTCGCAGTTGAACCCGTAAACGTGCACTCCGTGGTGAGCCGAGCCTTAGTCAAGCACCCCGTCCCCAGCGGAGTCACTATGACTTTGGTCGGCGAAAGGGACATCCTCGTAAGAGCTGACCCTATCCGGCTCGAGCAGGTCATCTCGAATCTCATTAGCAACGCCTACAAATTCGGGGGAAAACTTATAGAGATAAGCGTGCAAAAGACCGAAACCGGGGCACGACTTGTCGTGGCTGATGACGGTCCTGGAATCAATGACCAAGTCGCCGCAACCATCTTTGACCCCTTCGTTCGTGGGACCTCCCGACAGCACATAGCGGGGTCAGGGTTGGGGCTCGCCATCGCCCGCCAACTGAGCGAAGCCATGGGCGGCCGCCTGAGGTACGAGTCCAATCCCCCCATGGGGGCCCGGTTCGTCGTCGAGCTAGGAGCGGCCCTGGGCACGGATAGATCCAGAACTTCACTAAAAATTGACAATCTCTAGGCAGGAATCTGCCAAATGGCGTCGAATACTAGGTTAGAGATAACCCTGAACGGGAACAATATGTGCCCTGGGAGCGTCCATTTGACAGCAACGCGACATGCAAAGGCTGTCAAGCGCCCCCTTGTCAAGTTGTCAAGTAGGCATTACAATACTCCTCTCGGGTATTTGATACCTTGAATTTTCGACCCTTAAAGTACAACTTCTAGGATGGGAAGGATTGATTGATTTGAAGCGTGAACAAGATTATATGGAATACGAGCCGAGCCAACTTGTAGTTAAGGAGGAAGCCCCTCACGAAGACTTGGTTCGTCAGTACCTGCGCGAGATCGGGCAGTACCCACTTTTGACTGACGTAGACGAAGTTGAGTTGGCGAAGGCATACGAAGCCGGACAGGCAGCAACATTGGGGCTCACAAGCCCAAAGAAGAAGCTCACGCCTAAAAAGACCTCCGAGCTGCGCAAAACCGAACAGCAAGGCCAGGCTGCCAAACGTCGATTCATCCAGTCGAACCTTCGCCTAGTGGTTTCGATCGCTAAGAAGTACTCGGCGGCTGGCCTGCCTCTGCTCGACCTCATCCAAGAGGGAAACCTTGGGCTAATGCGTGCGGTCGAAAAATTCGACTATCGCCGAGGCTTCAAGTTCTCAACCTATGCCACGTGGTGGATCCGCCAAGCGATCACACGTGCCATCGCAGACAAGGCTCGCACTATCCGCATCCCCGTTCACATGGTCGAAACCCTTTACCGTGTCCGTAAGGTGCAATCCGAGTTGCTCGAATCGCTCGGGCGCGAAGCCACCATCGACGAGATAGCAGTCGCCGCCGAAATGACTCCCGACAAGGTTCGCGAGGCATTTCGCGTACTTCCTGAGCCTGTGTCTATCCACGAACCTATCGGCGACGAAGATGCCGAATTGGGCGACTTCATCGAGGACGAAGATGCTCAGGGTCCCTTCGAGGCCGCCGCCCTGGCGCTCCGGCAGGAAGACCTTTGGTCAATGCTCGGCACCTTGTCTGATCGTGAAAAGAAAGTGCTTGCACTTCGTTTCGGCCTTGTCACTGGCGAACCCCGCACGCTTGAAGAAGTCGGTCGGGAATTCTCCTTGACTCGTGAGCGCATCCGCCAGATCGAAGCCAAGGCGCTATCGAAACTGCGCCACCCTTCGAGCCCAGGCAAACTCCGAGACATGGTCACGCTCTAACCCTTTCTTTCGAATCTGCCCCACCAAAACAGTAGGCAGATTCGAAAAGAACGGGGGGGAGGTACGATGTGGGCGTGATTAACGCGATCGTTCTTCTTAAGGTAGATGCTCATTCGATTCCCGAGACCGCTGAGGCTATCGCGGGGCTGGACAAGGTGTCAGAGGTTTACTCGGTCGCGGGCGAATGGGACCTGGTGGTCGTTGTCCGGGTGAAAGAGCATGAAGAACTGGCGCAGGTCATCACGACGAAGCTCGACAAGATTCCCGGCATCACCCGCAGCACCACGTTGATCGCATTCCAGGTCTTCAGCAAGCACGACTTGGAGGCGATGTTCTCAGTGGGGTTCGAGACGGCGGGATGAACCGCCAACTGGTCATCGCGCATTACCACGAGATCGGCCTCAAGGGAGGCAACCGTTCGTACTTCGAGCAGGCGCTGGCGAACAATATCCGGTCTGCTCTTGGCGATGACTGCACGCAGGTTCGGCTGATCTCAGGGCGCCTCCTCGTGGAGATCAGGGATGGTGCATCAGCAGATCCATTGCGCAAAGTGTTCGGCCTTTCTAGTTTCTCGTATGTCATCAGCGTAAAGCCGACCATCGAGGACATGACCGCGGCCGCATTACAGATGGCACAACAAAGTCAGTTTGCTAGTTTTCGCATACGGGCACGACGTGGCAATTCTTCCTTCCCTCAGAAATCACAATTCGTCAATGAAACCATCGGGCGGGTGATCAAAGATCGCACAGGTGCAAGGGTTGACCTTTCCAATGCCGAATGGACGTGTTACATCGAACTCGTCGAAGACATGGCGTTTTTGTATTCCGATCGTGTCGATGGGCCTGGAGGTTTGCCGGTTGGCACTTCGGGGCGAGTTTTGGCTCTTCTTTCGGGTGGCATCGATTCTCCGGTTGCGGCGTGGCAAATCGCAAGACGCGGCGCCAATGTCGACTTCATCCACTTTCACGGACAACCGTTTTCAGATCCCTCAAGCGCGAGGCAGGCAACGCGTCTGAAGCAGCAACTGATGCCGTGGCTGCGAAAGTCGAAGCTGTGGATGGTCCCGTTCGGCGAGATCCAATCACAGATCGTCACCTCCGCCCCACAGGAGTTACGCATCGTGCTGTATCGGAGGATGATGATGCGCATCGCCGAAGCTATCGCACTTGAAAACAAGGGCCAAGCACTGGTAACGGGCGAGAGTCTTGGACAAGTCGCATCTCAGACATTGCCTAACTTGACCGCCACTAACGAGGTCGTCTCGCAGTTGCCCGTCCTTCGACCGCTCATCGGGTTCGACAAGCTGCAGATCGAAGCGCTCGCCAAAAGCATCGGGACGTATCAGATATCGATCGAGCCACACCAGGATTGTTGTGTGTTATTCATCCCGCGTCGCGTTACGACTGCGGCCCGGCCAGACGCCCTCAAGCAGGCGGAAGAACGACTAGACCTTGAAACCTTGCTCAAACTAGGAGTGCAAGGGGCAGAAATCGTCCCTAAGTAGGACGACACACGCACGATGCTCCAATAACCTTTAGCACATGGACACACAAACACGGCACTCGCCGCTTAGACGGAGCGATCGTCGCAGAGTGGTTGGCGGGGTATGCGGTGGTCTCGGGGACTACTTTGGCATCGACCCCGTCATCTTTCGCATCGCCTTCGTCGTCATGGTTTTAGGGGCCGGTTCGGGGCTATTGCTCTACCTGGTCGCCTGGGTTGCGATCCCTCGGAACAAACCTTGGGATCCAACCCCGAACCAAGTATCAGAGCCTGGGATGAGTCATACGGTCCTGGGGGGCTTTGTTTTGGTGGGTTTGGGAATGCTGCTCTTACTGGACGGACCCTTAGGCTGGGTCATGGATTCTTTGGGGCCACTACTACTTATCGGTCTTGGCCTTGCGGTCCTTCTAAAGCGAGGGCGGCGATAAGGGTATTGCGTCTTCGATGTTCGCAGGAGCCGCTTCAAGAAATAGCCGCACCGCTGCTATGTCTACCCCATCGTAGGTCTGCGGATAGCCACTTAGTCGCTTAAGGGCTTTGGCGAATTGCAGTCGAGTCCCTTTGAGGTTGGCTCGCGTATAGTGATGCATCCCAACGGACAACTGGATCAGTCCCTGTAGGAAATCGCGCTGATCACTAGGTGCCTCGACCCAATACTCCTCCAGGGTTTCGTGCGCCATGAAGTAATCGCCAACATTGAAAAGCCGGATCCCCTCATCGATATACAGCGACCTTTTCACGCACCAAGGATAGTAAAGTCTGGCCGATGACCCACGCAGTCGAGGTCAAGGACCTTGTGAAGACATTCGAAACCAAATCTGCGCAGGTGCGTGCCGTCAACGGCGTTTCGTTCTCGGTGGCGCAAGGGGAGATCTTCGGCTTCTTGGGTCCCAACGGTGCGGGCAAGACGACTACGCTCGAAGTCATCGAGGGCTTGCAATCGGCAACATCGGGAAGCATCACCGTGTTGGGTCTCGACATAGCCACACAGACCGAGCAGGTAAAACGGCGCATCGGTGTGCAATTACAGGAACAGTCCTACTTCAAACACCTGCGGCTGCGCGAACTTCTGGTGCTTTTCGGCGACTTCTATGGCATGAAACCTGATGCCGATGCGCTCCTTGACTCCGTTGGATTGACAGAAAAAGCGAGATCGCTGGTGAAGGAATTATCTGGGGGGCAAGCGCTGCGCTTTTCGATCGCTGCCAGCCTAGTGAACGATCCAGAAGTTCTTTTCCTCGACGAGCCCACATCGGGTCTCGACCCACAGGCGAGGCAACATCTTTGGGAGATGGTCACCGGAATCCGAAACCGGGGTACCACTGTTGTCTTGACGACTCATTACATGGAGGAAGCAGAAGCCCTGTGCGACCGCGTCGCTATCATCGACAATGGGAAGATCCAGGCTTTAGACACGCCACTTGCATTGGTACAACAACTCGACTCGGCATATCACTTCCGTTTCACCACCAACGATGCTGTTTCCGAAAACGCACTGCTTGCCATCCCCGGAGCAGTGCGGCTGACCAACAGCAACGATGCTTACGATCTGGAAGTTCACAGTTCTGCGGAAGCGATGCAGGAATTCAGCCGATCGATGAAGGATAAAAACCTCTCCGACTTCCGCATCGAACCATCCACGCTAGAGGAAGTTTTTCTTTCTCTTACCGGGCGAGAGTTACGAGACTGATGCTGATCACGCTCGTCCGTTCTCAACTCCGCACCTTTGTGCGCGACAGACCCGCCTTCGTACTGGCGTTGGTGATGCCATCATTCATGGCCATCTTTTTCGGCTTCATCATTAACACCGACGCAAAGCCCCTAAAACTCGGTGTCGTTCAACTCGTAGGAAGTGAAACGTCGGAGGCGATAACGACAGCCCTTGAGGATACGAAGCAGATAAGAGTGATTCGACTCAAAACTGAATCAGAAGCGCGGGCACGGATCGAAGATGGTGCAATAGGCAGCGCGCTGCTGATCCCAGATGTGTCAAAGCCCGCGACCTTAACGATCCTTTACGATGAGAAGTCGATCGAGAACCTACAGCGCGCAGCAGGGGCCGTCGATGCATTCCTCCAGAGGTACAACTTGCAACTGGCGGGGGCTGAAGAGACCTTGAAACTGAAGGTCCAAGGGCTAAGAGCCGACAGTAGACTCGGCTCCTACGATTCCGTCCTTCCATTCATCTTGATCTTTGGCGTGCTCATGACCGCCATGGGGGGACTCGCAACTCGCATCGTTACTCAACGCGAGGCGGGGATCTTCAAACGCCTGTCAGCAACTCCTCTCAAACCAATGGACTATTTACTTTCTGAAGTGATAGCGCGTCTGTTCATCGCTTTACTGCAGATCGCGATCGTGCTTGGTATCGGGATATTCGCCTACGATGCGACCGTGGCAGGCAATGTTGGCTGGATATTCCTAATGGCTGTTATAGCGACGCTCGCGTTCGCTGGTATTGGCGTAGTCGTGGCATCGCTATCACCCTCGCCTGAGGCCGTTGGCGGGGTAACGGGCGGACTGACTGTGCTGATGGTGATCCTAGGTGGGCCCACAACGGAAATCTTCCCCGCTGCGGTCAAAAAGATTGCGGAGTTCTTACCGATGGGGCCGGTTCAATCGGGCATACGTCATGTCATCCTCGACGGAACGAGCCCCTTTGGGCTAGACGTCTCAACGCTGGTGCTTGCTCTTTGGACGATCCTGCCAGTGCTACTTGCCGCCCGACTCTTTCATTTCTCGCCGCCACTCAAGAGTTCCCGCGGGGCCCGCGGGACTTGACGACGCGCAGTTTCCTACGCCTGATCACCTCACGACAAACATCGTCACCCCTTGCCACGGATGCTTCGACCTCCACCTCACTAGGATGTCCCAGCGATTCCATGGCCCCCTCTTTCAATGCCGGGTCGAGCAACAAAACCAACGCAGAATGTTCCAACGCGATGTCGCGGAACGCGCAATCGGGAGTTTCTAGTTCCGCAGACTCGTCGTCGACTCGAACCATGCGAACCCCCGGTGAGTAACGTTGCAATTCCTCGACCAATGCACGAACCGCTGCTTGAAAATCTAGGCCCCCAGCGCGGTATCCGTGCATCATCTTGGCCCCCTCATCGCGAGCAACGGACTCAGCTACGGGATAGATGATCTCGCTATCGATGCGGCCGACCAAACGGATGAGCAAAGCGCTGATCAACCGGTACGGGTTGCCACGCGTTGTCGAAGGAAGTGTCGTAACGGGTTCGACCATCTCGACGCCTCCCATCTCGCCTTCCCAGGTGAAATAGACCTTGGCCGGCCTGCCCTTCCCCTTGCGCCTGATCCCTGTGGCCAAGAATCCCGCTTCAACAAGCAGGTCCAGATGAGCCCTGGCAACATTGGCGTGCAGCGAGAATTCATCGGCGATCTCTTTCGCCGTAAGGGGTGATGAACTCAGAAGATGGTTGAGCATCGCGGAGCGCGTTGGCAGCGCAAGAGCTTTGGCTGCTTTAACCGAATGGTCGTCTCCAACGGGCATGCCTCAACTCTATAGGCTTCTAGGATGCAGATCGGAATCTCTCAGTGCCTGCTTGGCGAACACGTTCGTTACGACGGGGGTCATCGCAAGGCCGACTTCCTGCTCAACATCTTCGACGGACTCGTGGAGTTGGTTCCGGTTTGCCCGGAAGTCGAGGTTGGGATGGGAACTCCTCGCGAACCGGTACAGCTCCGCGATGCCCGCATGATCGGCGCCGAAAGCGGCCGCGACTGGACCGATGACATGCAGACTTATGCAAAAAGCCGCGTCGAAACACTGGGTGGCCTCAGCGCTTACATCTTGAAAAGTCGCTCACCCAGTTGCGGTCTAGATGAAGGTTTGTTCGCCAAGGCGTTGCGCGATCGCTTCCCGGTTATGCCCATGGAACAAGAGGATTCACTCAACGATCCCAAACTCTTGGACAATTTCATCGAAAGGACGTTTGCTTATCGAAGACTGAGAACCTTTCTTTTGGCTAGACGAAGCGTGGGAGAACTCTCGCTGTTTCACGCTCAGTCTCGACTCCAATTGGAGGTCCACGAACCTGGTTCATACGAACAGATGTGTTCTCTCGTTGGCCCCTTCGATACTGCGGCATACCAGGCCCGATTCTTGTCTGTCATCGGTGTCCAGATAACGCCGCAGCGTCAGGCCGAGATCTTCGATGAACTTGAGACCGAACTCGGAATAGACCTCGGAGTAGACATAGACGGATCAGACGTGATCGGCGGCCTGCGCCAACTCAAAGAGCATGTGGACAAACACAAACCACCGAAACTGTATGGTCAAACCTACTTGAAGACCGACGATTCCGAACTAATCCTTCGCCAACGCGCTCGATTATGAGAAGGTAGAAGCACATTGGAGTTCATCGTCTTTGTGCTGGTGATAGTCGTTGCCATCGTGGCGGCGGCTCTGTACAACAACGTTCGCCGAACGACGGACCTTGAACAGCGGCTGCAGATCCTGTCCCGCACTTTGGGAAAGTTGCTACGTGACCGAACCGAGAGTGCCCCTGCCCCGGCCCCAGCCACAGCACCTGCACGGGCGGCGATCCCTCCGGCTGCAGCGCCCGCCCAGCCCGCTCCGGCGGCCCCCTTGCAAGCGCCGATAATCCCCACGCCACCTCCCAGGGTCGCGTCGAGGACCCAGCAGGAATGGGAAACACTTATCGGGGAAAAGCTCCTCAACCGAATAGGGGCCGTGGCTTTAGTAATCGGCGTAGGTTTCTTCCTGAAGTACGCGTTCGAACGTGACTTAATTCCGCCGATAGTGAGGGTCCTTATCGGAGTGATCGCAGGCGTAGGACTAGTCATCGCCGCTTCGCAGAAACGCGCCACGTTACCCGTCTTCGCGCAGGGACTGTTGGGCGCTGGAATATCGATCCTGTACCTGTCAGCATACGCATCGTTCAATTTTTACCAACTGATCCCGCAGGTGATGGCTTTGATGTTGATGGGGGCCATCACGGCTCTTGCTCTTGAGCGCGCTCTCAAGTTCGATTCGTTAGCAGTAGCCGTCCTCGGACTTATCGGGGGCTTCATCACCCCGCCACTGCTATCGAACGGCCAAAGCACTGGGGCGGGCTTGTTCATCTATTTAGCCGCACTCAATGTTGGCCTTTTGATGATGGCGAGGAAAAAGGATGAATGGTGGGTGTTGGAGCCACTTTCTCTTGCCTTCACCTACATAATCTTCTTCGGTTCCCAGGCTTCCAATTTCGAAAGGGAGACATTCACTCAGGTTGCCCTCTTCGTAACGGTCATTTGGATGATGTTCTACGCAAACGACCTCGACCGCACGCTGCGCAAGGTCGCAACACTCGAACGCCCACGCCAGGTCATAGCCATGGCGAATGGGGCCCTGTATTACGCGGCCATAGGCTTTGCCGTCAACGCGGCCTACCCTCGATTTCTTTCTCTTGTCACTTTCATGATAGGCCTTGCATATCTATTACCCATCCTGTTGCTCAAACGATCGCTTGCCCGCTACACCATCAAAGCCATCATCTTGATCGTCACAGCCACCGGCCTCGAGTTATCAGGATTGCTCTTGATCGTGGCGTGGGCCGTCGAAGCGCTAGTCGCACTTGCGGCAGGCATGAACTTCCGATTGCATCACTCACGACTCGCAGGGCTGGCGATATTCGCATTGGGAACGGTCAGTCTGCTTGGAACCGATGGAGCGCTGGCATTTAATGCTCTATCTCCCGACCGTTTCACTCCCCTGCTCAACGTGCGCGCACTCACATTTATCTCGGTAGCGCTATGCGCTGCAGCCGCTGGGTTCGCATATCGACAGTTCGAGGCGGACGAAAAACCCTGGGCATCGCCGTCACTTCATTACTTATGGACCGCCTTGATATTCATATTGATCGCCGTCGAGACGCAGGATTGGTTCCGGCGCATCGCTGGAGGTGAGTTCTCCCAGATCATGTTGATGGTCCTGGTGTGGGCGATCTACTCCGTTGTTCTTTCACAACTTGGCACTTCGGAACGTGTGCCAGCCATACTTCATTCGTCCATAGCAGCATTCACCATCGCTGTGCTGGTTGGAGTCACCAGGGGGGCAGAATTCGAACCGGTCTCAGATTTTCTCCTGCTGTTCAATGCCCGCGCGGGCGTACTGCTCATCCTCGTCGCCGCAGCCGCTGCCCACTTCTTCATTTCGCGCCGCAACCCGGACAAGGCGTGGACGAGTGGGACTGCATTTGTTATGCAGGGCGCTAGTGGGCTGATCTTATTCGTACTTGCGACGGCAGAAGCAAGAGACTACTTCCAGAACCGCATCCTCACTACGCAAGACGCGGCAGTCATCGACCGGCTAAAGAATCTGAAGCAGTTATCTATCTCGGCCGTTTGGATGATCTATTCAGCTATCGCGATGGGCATCGGCATCTACCGGCGTTCGCGGACCCTGCGACTTAGCGCCATCGCGATCTTTGGACTGGCGATATTGAAGGTTTTCCTGTACGACCTATCGTTCCTAGATCAGCTTTACCGCATCTTCTCGTTCATCGGGCTCGGCTTGATACTGCTGGGGGCCTCATACGCCTATACGCGTTACCGGGACATCATCCTGGGAACAACCGAAACAGACGCGGTGACTTAGTCGCCGTGCTTGTCGTGGTAGGACTTGGCCCCCTCAAGAAACGTGTCCCAACCTAGCAACGCGCACTTGATGCGAACGGGATATTTCTGAACGCCCTGGAGGGCAGCAAGATCGCCCAAAGCATCGATGTCTTCGGGTGGCTCACCTTGCATCATCAACTTGAACACTCCAGCAAGTTTCTCAGCCTCGAGCAATTCCAAACCCTTGAGTTTGTCCGTCATCATCGAGATAGACGCCTGTGATATCGAACAGCCCTTGCCTTCGAAGGACACCTTCTTAACCTTGCCATCCTCGACGTCGATAAATAGGTCGATCTCATCGCCGCAAAGCGGATTGTCCCGATGCAGATGCACGTCGGCTTCGTCATTACGTCCCCGGTTTCGGGGTGCCCGATAGTGGTCGAGGATGACTTCCTTATATAGATCGTCGAGATCGCTCAACCGAACATCCTTTGGGTCTCTTGCAATGCTTCGGCCAGTCGATCGATGTCGCTGTTGGTGTTGTAGATATAAAAAGACGCTCTGGTGGTGGCAGGAACTCCAAGTTTTCGCATCAAAGGCTTCGCGCAGTGATGACCTGCTCTGACCGCCACGCCCAAACTGTCGCAGATGGTTCCAACGTCATGTGCATGAACCTCGCCCAAGGTGAACGAAACGAGCCCGGCTTTGCGAGTTGCATCCTTCGGGCCATAGATGATCATCCCTGGTATCTGGTTCAGTACGTCGAGTGCGTAGCGCGTGATGTCTACCTCGTGTTCATGAACGGCCTGCATGCCAATATCGTTCAGGTAATCGATGGCCACGCCCAAGCCGATGGCTGACGCGAATGGCGGCGTTCCTGCTTCGAACTTGTACGGGATCTCGTTGAAGGTCGCATGGTCGATCCATACGTCGAGGATCATCTCTCCACCCCCATGAAACGGCTGCATCTCCTCCAATATCTCGGGGCGACCCCATACGAACCCTATCCCCGAAGGTGCACACATCTTGTGTCCGGTGCAAACATAGAAATCGCAGCCGAGCGCTTGGACATCGACCGGCATGTGCGGCGCGGCTTGCGCACCATCGCACACAACGATGGCGCCAACGGCGTGGGCCTTCGCGCTGATCTCGGCTATGGGATTGATAGTTCCAAGCACGTTCGACACATGCGTGATGGCAACAACTTTCGTCTTGTTTGACAACAAGCGATCGAACTCGGCAAGGTCGAGCGATTCACCGTCATTAACTGGAACGGCCTTGATGGTTGCGCCAGTGTCGGCACAGGCCAACTGCCATGAAACGAGGTTCGAGTGATGTTCCATCTCGGTGACAAGCACTTCATCGCCCTCGGCTAGATGATGGCGTCCCCATGCGTATGCGATGAGGTTCAGCCCCTCGGTTGCCGATTTCGTGAAGATTATTTCGCGCGACGACGATGCTCCGATGAACTTGGCAACCTTGTCGCGAGCACCCTCGTACAGAACCGTGGCCCGCTCGCCCAGGGTGTGGACCGAACGGTGAACGTTGGAATTGTCCTGTTCATAGAAGCGCTTTATCTCGTCAATGACGACCTGTGGCCGCTGCGATGTAGCGCCATTATCGAGATAGACCAGGTCATGTCCGTTGACTTGCTGATCTAGTGTCGGAAAATCCTTGCGGATCACGGCGGCGTCCATGAACGACATCCTACGCCTCGTCCGTTAGCTCTTCACCCTCGGGCAAACCAAGTTCGCTGCGAAACTGTTCATAGCCCTTGGCCTCAAGATCTAAAGCGATGTCTTTGCCGCCAGATCGCACGATCTTTCCGCCTATCAGCACATGGACGAACCCAGGTTCGATGTAATTCAGCAGGCGCTGATAGTGAGTGATGACCAGCAGTCCCCGCTTGTCGGAGTGAACCTTCTTGACTCCGTCTGAAACTTCCCTAAGGGCGTCGATGTCGAGGCCCGTGTCGGTCTCATCGAGGATGGCCAGCTCCGGATCGAGCACAGCCATCTGCAAAACCTCAGCACGCTTGCGCTCTCCGCCCGAGAACCCCATATTGACGTAGCGGTTGATGAGTTCGTCTGAAACCTCGAGCATGTCCATCTTGGTTTGCAGGTACTTTCGAAACTCAAGGGGGCCGAGCGTTGCGTCCTTGTTGATCGAGTTGTAGGCAGTGCGCAGAAAGTTGACAACCGATACCCCTGGCACCTCGGTTGGATATTGAAACGCCAGAAATACTCCGCGCTGCGCCCGTGCCTCGGGCGTAAGTCCAACGATATCTTCGCCCTTGTAAACGATCCTGCCCTTAGTCACCTCGTAGCCAGGCTTACCCATGATGGTATTGCCAAGTGTTGACTTACCGGACCCGTTGGGCCCCATGATGGCGTGAACTTCGCCCGGGGACACCTTTAGGTCGATCCCCCGGAGGATCTCTTTCGCTTCAACTCTTACATGTAGGTCCTCGATCAAAAGTATCGGTTCAGACATTCTGGCTCCTTGTTTTCAGTTCTCCGACAAAAACCTCGTTGTTCTCAATCTTGATTTCAAAAGCATCAACAGGCTGGGTTGCGGGCAGACCATCGACCGCGCCGGTTCGAACATCGAACCTCGAACCGTGCTGTGGGCATTCGATGTCATGTTCGTCCAGCCATCCTTCAGACAACATGACGTACTCATGTGAGCAGGTGTCGCTGATAGCGAAGAAGTCGCCGCCGACGTTCGACAAAGCGATGGGCTCGTCATTGACATACACCTGGATAACTTCGCCCGGCTTTACGTCATCGACCGAAGCCACTCGCACCCACTCGCTCACGCGTTCATCTTTCGTTCGATGGCCTCGCTGACTGTTGCCTTGATCTGTTCATTCGAAACCCGCCCTGCAACCTCTTCGAAGAATCCGTTGACTATCAGATGCTCTGCCTCGGGCCGGGGGATGCCTCGGCTGACAAGATAGAAGATCTCATCCTCATTCAACTGACCAACCGATGCACCATGACTGCAGCGCACGTCATTGTTCTCGATCTCAAGTTCAGGTTTGGAATCGGCCTTGGCGTGATCGGAAAGAACGAGGTTTCGGTTGGTTTGATATGCGTCGGTCTCTTGCCCTTCTGGGCGAACATGGATGAGTCCGGAATAAACCGTGTGGGCATCGTCACGAAGCGCACCCTTGTATAAAAGGTCAGACGTGCAATGGGGACCTGCATGGTCCTGCAAAGTGCGGAAATCGAAATGCTGACCGGCCGAGGCGAAGTACAAGCCATGCATCTGCACGTCGCCGCCTTGGGCCGTCATCGTAGTTTCCACTTCACTGCGGGAAAAACGACCGCCGAGGACCACAACCAGATGCCTAAGAGTGACATCGCGATCGAGTCTGGCGCGGATGGTGTTGAATTGCCAAGTCGCCTTGCCAAACTGTTGCAACGAGACAGCCGACACCCTAGAGGCTTGGCCTGCGAAGATCTCGGTAGCAGAATTGTCGAGCGCTAGGTCGTCGTTTCCGGTGTTTCGTTCAAACAAAGTTACCTCGGCCCCCTCTTCCACAACTATCAAGTTGTGCAGGCTCCCCGGTGTTGCGGAAAGCTCAAGGGGCACTTCGACGCTGACTCCCCGTGGGACATAGAGGAAATATCCGCCGTTGAAGATGGCCGCGTGCAGTGCATCGAAGATGTGTCCGCTTGCGTCTATCTGGGTAAAAAGGTACTGCTTGACCAGGTCTTCATGCTTGGCTAAAGCAGTTGCGATGTCGGTGAAGATGACTCCGTCGATAGGCTCGGCCCTCAAACGTTGATGGACAGGGCCAGCCGCGTTGAAATTGTCCAGCTTGAACTTGAGCCGAGCGAGGTTCGTGTAACGCCAAGGCTCTTCCTTTTCGCCGGGCAGTTCGAGTTTCTCGAAGAGGTCCCATGCCTCATAGCGCCTATCGAGCAGCCAAGATGGCTCCCCTAGCGCTGCACTTATGCCTTCAACGTCGTCCTTACTAAAACCCATCGACTAGCCGACCGACCCCTCCATCTGAAGTTGGATCAAGCGGTTTAGCTCGACTGAGTACTCCAACGGCAACTCTTTGGTGATCGGTTCGATGAAGCCACGCACGATCAAGCTCATCGCTTCCACTTCATCGATGCCGCGACTGCGTAGATAGAACAATTGCTCGTCACCTATCTTCGATACCGTTGCCTCGTGACCAACGCTGCCGGTCTCTTCTTCGATTTCGTTGTAGGGATAGGTGTCGGAACGTGAATCGGCATCGAGGATCAACGCATCGCATCGAACGTTCGACTTCGCATGAGTTGCGCCATCGTCCATACGAACGAGTCCTCTATACCCTGCGCGGCCCCCATCCTTCGAGATCGACTTCGACACGATGGTTGATTGAGTGTTGGGAGCAACGTGGGTGACTTTTGCGCCGGCGTCTTGGTGTTGCCCGGCACTGGCATAAGCAACAGAAAGTATCTCGGCTTTGGACCCTTCACCCTTCAAGATGACCGCGGGATACTTCATAGTGACCTTCGAGTTGTGAACGATGAAGCCCTCTGAGACAAAGTTGCCGGTTCCCTCGACCTCGATGTCCCATGTAGCAACGGTGGCAAGTGGTTCGGTGACGTCGACCTTGCGAACCTCAACCGATTCGGGCAACTCGATGTTGGAACGACCAACAATGCGGCCGGTTCTCAGCACTGCCTCTGGCTGACGGAGCGCCGCTTCTCGAAGGGGTTCGGAAACCCGTTCCAACAACCGCTCGTCTATGGGGAACTCCAGCCGATGGGATCCATGCGATACCGATTCGTATCCCAGGATCTGAACCCGTTTCTCATCCCAACTTTCGGTATAGATCCGAGCGGTGATGCCCAGCGTTGCCAGGATCTCGCCGGCATCTTCCAACAGCCAACGATTAACGCTCTTGATCTCGAAACGACGACGCGTGCTTGGCGAACATCCGTCGGAATCGAGATAACCAGCGATGAACGACAGTCTCTGGCTCTCAGGAAGGCTGAACACCCAGTTCGGGATGCGCTTCTCACGGGCACCGGTCACGAAACCGTTCTTCTCGAAGAAGTCGGCTAGTTCCACGCTGTTCCACGTAACCGTGACTCCATCCTTGCGCTCAGTTGGCTCCGTGCCAGGGACGAGCTCGGACATCACTGTCATCAACCTTGTTCGCGCACGGTCGTCCGTCGGTACAGAGAAGACCACCTTTGATTCTGTTTCGATGTGGCCATTCCCCGTGAAGACCCCGAAGAACCACAACAAGTCGTCGGTGGTCTCCTCATACGCCGCCCTCTGAAACTCTGTTACGAGTTCTGGCATTTCCAACTTCCAGGGCTCTCCGTATTCGATGCTGGTACGAGGAACGATCGCCTCAGTCAACGCGTCGGCCCGAACGTAAGCGAGTTCATAGCGTCCCGACTTCTTCGCACCTTCGCCGTCGTACACGAACGAATAGAAAGGATGGTTGTCGGTAACGAACAGTCGCCGCATACCAAGTCGAACCTCGCGGACCGGCTGCTCGCCCGAATACTTCTTAGCGACCACCGCCCGCCAGCAAAGTTCGCCCTTGCTGTCGTCATAAGAAAGGATGTCTTCTCCGGGAGTTACTAGTTCGATCGGTTTCATGCCGGAACGTGTTGTCACCCGTGATCCCTGGGCGAGGCAACCTATGTTTCCATCCACCCATTCCATGGTTGCTTCTTTGTATGCAACCGCTCTTTTAGTCACCAGGTTGTACACGTTGTCGGACCAGTTTTGGATGGTCGTGTAACGGCAACGCGCACGGTCTTTCACGACGATCTCGACGACTGCAGAGTGCAAAGAGTCAGATGAGTACGTGGGGGCTGAACATCCCTCGACATAGTGGACCCAGCTTTCGTCTTCGCAGATGATCAACGTGCGTTCGAACTGGCCCATGTTCTCTTGGTTGATGCGGAAGTAAGCCTGCAGCGGCACTTCGACAGAAACTCCCTTGGGAACCCAGATGAACGAACCGCCACTCCAAACCGCAGAGTTCAACGCGGCGAACTTGTTGTCGTTGGGCGGGATGATCGTTCCGAAATATTGCTTCACCAAGTCGGGGTACTCACGCAAGGCGGAGTCCATGTCGGTGAAGATGACGCCCATGTCTTCCAAGTGTTTCTGCGTGGAGTGGTAGACCGATTCAGATTCGTACTGCACGCTCACGCCGCCGAGAAAATTCTTCTCGGCCTCGGGGATGCCCAACTTGTCCCATGTGCTCTTGATGGCCTCGGGCATGTCTTCCCAACGTTGTACCTGGTTCATGGGCTTGATGTAGTAATAGATGTTCTCGAAATCGATGCCGGAAAGGTCGGCCCCCCATGAAGGCATGGGGCGTTTGTAGAAGTAGTCCAGCGCCTTGTGCCTGAAGTCGCTCATCCATTGGGGCTCATTCTTGCGCTTGGTGATCATGTCGATCACTTCATGCGAGAGCCCCTTTTGGGGGGCCTCGTCATAGGCGGTAGCGTCGTGCCAGCCGTACTTATAGGAGTCCTTTAACTGACGGACTTCCTCATTTTCCTTGAGAATCGGGTCGATTTCTTCAGTAGCCATAAGATCCTTTCGCAAGGCGAGTTTAGCATGAGGTTAGGCATGCCTAACCCACAGCCTGATTGCCACCAAAGTCCCGTGGGGCGCGATTATTAAGCTCGCGGGGACACTGGTGGGTCGGATCCGGCCCCCGGGTCGCCGAACTCGAGGTCGCCCTTCGGGCCGAGGCGAGGAAGTTTTCGCTCCCTCTTTGCAACTTCGCGGCGCAGTCCCCACTGCACTAAGGGCAGAAGCACCATAAGGCCGACTTGCTTGAGGGG
>JBDSRR010000117.1:0-3057 GCA_039929185.1 Actinomycetota bacterium | reverse complement strand
CAAGCACATGGCCAGTCTGTCATTGGGTTTCTTCGAACGAGAACGCTCAGGAAGACTCGTAGCCCGGGTTACCAACGATGCGGAGGCGGTTGAAAAACTTGTGACCGACGAATTGGTTCGCATCTTGGCCGAGTTCACATTCCTCGCAGGTGCAGCGGCAATCCTGTTCTTTCTCGACGTTCGTCTGGCCGCAGCAGCCTTCTCGGTGATTCCCTTCATCGTCCTTGCAACTTTCGCATTCCAGAAAAAGGCGAGGAGCTTCTACCAAGACCTGCGCGAACGAGTTGCCACGGTTCTTTCGTTCTTCCAGGAAACCCTTCGCGGGGTCCACGTGGTGCGCGCCTTCGCGCAGGAAAGGACCAGTTCGAGGCAGTTCGAAGAGGTGAACGATGCGTGGGGCACAGCCAAGATCGGAACACTGCGATTGAGCGCCGAGTATTTCGCGCGAGTCGACTTACTAAGCTCATTCGGCACCGCGACGGTGCTTGTCTACGGGGGCTCACGGGTGCTGAACGGGGAGCTGAGTATCGGGAAACTGTTTGCTTTCATCGTGTTCCTTGCCTTGTTCTTCGATCCCTTGCATCACCTAAGCGAGCGTTACACGACTTTTCAATCTGCCATGGCAGGGCTCGCACGCATAGCACAACTATTTCAAGTCGAACCCGAGATCGTCGACCACGACAACCCAGTGACGTTGAACAAAGTGCAAGGCAACATCGCATTTCAAGGTACGGACTTTCGCTACAACCGGGCCGCTCCGTTTGCACTTCAAAACGTAAACATCGACGTCATGGCTGGAACGACGCTTGCTCTGGTCGGGCCAACCGGGGCCGGCAAGTCAACTTTCGTCAAACTGCTCGCTCGCTTTTATGACGTAAGTAAAGGTTCAATCCTTATAGACGGGCTCGACATCCGCCGAATAAGCCTGCAGAGCCTGCGAAGTCACATGGCTTTGGTGCCCCAGGAAGGGTTTCTCTTCGGCGGAACCATTGCAGACAACATTCGGTTTGGAAACCCCCATGCCAGCGATAGCCAGATCGAGCAGGTTTGCATGAAACTTGGGATCGACGAATTCATCCGCGGGCTTACCGAAGGATACGAAACTCAGGTGCGCGAACGCGGTGCCCGTCTAGCGGCGGGCGAACGTCAACTGATAGCACTCGCCCGAGCCTTGATAGCCGACCCAAGCATCATCTTGCTCGACGAAGCTACGTCGTCTTTAGATTCCGCCACGGAGGCAAGGGTTCAGCAAGCGTTCCGCGCGGCGCTGGTCGGACGCACGTGCGTTGTCAGTGCCCACCGCCTGTCGACCGTCATGCATGCAGACAAGATCGCCGTCGTCGAACAAGGAAGGATCGTCGAAGCGGGAACTCACAGCGAACTCGTTTCCAAGCAGGGAAGGTACGCTGACCTGTACGGATCCTGGCTTTCGGGAGCTACTGCGACAAGAGTCTAAGAAATCAGTGGACAGGCGTAGCCCCAAGCCTCTGAGGGCTTGAAATTCACCGTGGCTTGCGAAATGACCGGCGTCCCTATACCTCCACCAAGCGGGCACGTGCCAGGGCAAACCTCGATGACATCAAGGCCACGCTGATAGTCGGCAACGTAAACGACGGCCGTAGTGACCGGATGAAAGTAGCCGGAAGAAGCGATAGCACCAGGGGCATTGAACCAACCGACCTGCCTGATATCCGCAGGATTGCTGACATCGAGAAGGCGCAATCCCTGCTGGTACCAACCGATCGACACGATGCCGTCGTCGCGATAGTCGAACCAGTGGGCAGAACAAACCAAAGGCAACGGGCTTGATCCGTTCGTGTGCAGACCGGTCTTTTCTGGAACCCTCCAACTATCCAAAGGAGCGATGACACCTCCGGTGAAGGAGTACGTTTCGAAACGACCCTCGGCCGCGCAGTCACCATCGTTGTCGAATGAAAAGTCGATCACTTCCTCAGTTACCAAAAGGGTCGAGCCCCCTTTAGGACGAAGTGAGTTATGCAATATGTAGTCGTTGAGCGCGATCGTATTGTTGGACGCGACCTGCACAGGCGCGGTTGGGGTACCGGGCCACAGACCGCCAACTCCATAGGCGCTGACTCCGCCAGACCCAGTGAGCCAAACGAGCCCAGTCGAATCGACATTCACGTCATGCACTACCCCGCTCTTGAAAAGCGCATTGGGGTCGCCGGCCGGGGGATGAAATGTCGCCACCAGAGCAGGCTGGGTATACATCTGTGCCGGGTCGCCAAGGTCGACAATCGCGACCAAACCCGAGCGCGCTCCTGTGACATACGCATAACGACATTCGACGATGCAGTTTGCTATGTGTCCGGGTTTACCGCTGCCCTTCCATTTACCCGGTTCATCTTGAAACTTGTACAAGCCTCTTAACCGTGGCGCATACGGGATCGAGATATCGACCACAAAAAGGGCGCTGCCGAAACTGCCGTCCGCCGATATCAACAGGGTGTTACCCACAAGATCGACATCTTCGTTTTCCCAATGGGGGATGCTCAGTTCTCCGATGACGACCGGGGCCCTTGCGATGGTCGCATCGACAACAGTAAGTCCGGTTGGTCCGGTAAGGAAAAACAGAACCTGACCGTTTTCTCGTTTCTGGAACCGGCCACCAGCCGTTCCGAAGATCAGCGCTCCCGGTATGGGGACGTTAGCTAGGAACTGAACGTTCTTCGACGCTATGGGTACTGCCGCAGAAGTCGGCGGCTCGGGGGCAGGCGGATCCTGGACTTGCGGGCGACGCACCAGTCGTGGCACGTCAATAGGTGGGCTTGGCTCAGACTTCTTGAACACAGGTCGAACCGAAGGGATGAACCGCGTTTTGGATTCGAACACGGGGTCAGGCGCAACAGCGATAACTTCCTCGCGGGTGGGGTCGAGCGGCACGACGGAACGAAGGAGGCTTGACGTTGGCGGCGCGCTGTTCGTTGGCGAGTGCGTACCCAGACTGCCCAAAACCCCGGTTGAAACAAGGCCAACGCACCCGGCGACCATAGCCAACCTGACATTGGTACCTATAACGATCGCGGGAAACTTCAT
>JBDSRR010000116.1:0-1511 GCA_039929185.1 Actinomycetota bacterium | reverse complement strand
TATCGCGATCCAAAGCCATTCCTGCGAAAAGAAAGTGCGATTCAGTCCTAGATTGAATATAAGCAGGACTCCTGTGATTGGCTGGATAAAATCGAATGGCGTGGCCATCTTCGTTGCCACGGCGTAGATACCTTCCATGATTGCACGACGTCCCGGACCGGTAGCCTTCTGGCCGACGCTGTGTAAGAGCCCGAAGGCTGCGGTTGGACCGAACCCAACGACGGCACCAAGCACGTGCAGAAAAAGAAGGATTCTGAAATAGATCACGCTGCTCTCCTAGCTCAAGATTTCCGGGACATTAGCACGCATCAACGGTAGTTCGTGAACTGCAGCGGAACGCCGAAATCCTCTTCCTTTATGGCTTTCATGACTGTTTGAAGGTCATCCTTAACCTTGGATGTGATTCGAAGCTGGTTGCCTTGTATCTGGCTCTGGACTTTGGTGCCCGTAGTCTTTATGAATTTGTTGATCGTTCGGGCCTTCTCATCGGAAATGCCGTAGACGAGAGTGATCGTTTGCTTGTACGTCCCGCTCGCAGCAGGTTCGATCTTGCCCTCCTGCAAAGACTTCAATGAAACGTCGCGCCGGACCAGTTTTTCCTTGAGAACCTCTAGCGCCGCCTGGACCCTGCCCTCTGAGTTCGCGCGGATCTCGATAGTCTCGCCCTCATGCTTGACCTCGGTGCCGGTGTTCTTGAAGTCGAACCGCTGGATGATTTCCTTGCGGGCCTGATCCAAAGCGTTAGCCAGTTCGTGGCTGTCTATTTCACTTACAACATCAAAAGAAAACTGTGCCATTTTGAAGACTCCTCCTTGGTCGAATTGAAGGACGCGTAAAGCACGCTTATCCTAACGACGCACGAGGTGGGATACCTAAGTGGCCAAAGGGGGCCGGCTGTAAACCGGTTGCGTAAGCTTCGGAGGTTCGAATCCTCCTCCCACCACCAATAGTGCCTTTATTCGAAACGTGGAGACTCGGCGATGGGGTCAGTCCTCAGACCCTGATTACTTGGAGTCCGGGCACGTTGTCGTAGTCACCGTCTTGGGATAAGACCGGGATGCCGTTGGCGATAGCGGTGGCCGCGATCCACGAGTCGTTGATCGGCATCCGCATGCCTGCGTCACGCAGTGTGAGGCGCAGGGTGGCCCAAGAGTGGGCCACTTGCGCGTCGATCGGCAACGGGTCGAACGCTTCTGCCGCGGACAGGGTCTCCAGTCGCTGCGCTCGTATTTGCCCGTCGACTGCGGCCAGGACTCCGAGGCGGAGTTCGCCGATCGTGATTACTGATACGGCGACACTCTCAGGTGGGCGGCCGGATAGCGGCCGTTCCTGCTCGATCGCGATGAAAAGCGAAGTGTCGGCAAGCGCCAGATCGATGAGGTCGGCGTTGCTGCGGGCGGTCATGTGACCGGTAGATCGTCGGTCGTGCCCGGCAGTAGATCCGCGAGTTCTTTGGCCAGCCCCGGATCAGCCCGCCACCGATCACTTCCCTGGATGAAGAGGTTCCAGGG
>JBDSRR010000115.1:0-15699 GCA_039929185.1 Actinomycetota bacterium | reverse complement strand
GTGTTGTTCTTCGCCGGTTATCTATCCGAGCGCAGGGAGTTGCTTGCCGTCGCTACCAGACGGATCGGACCCATCGGGGTACCGGAGTTTCGTCACTTCGGTCCCGTACTTTTGGCCTGGGCAGTTTCCCTATTGGTCATGACCAACCAGAAAGATCTCGGTTCGTCGCTGTTGTTCTTCGCCATATTCATTTCCATGCTGTGGATGGCTACCGCTCGGCCCGTCTATGTGATCGCTGGTGGTGCGATGTTCTTCGCAGGAGCCGCCGTTGCCGCGAAGGTTTTCAGCCACGTTCAGCTGCGCATCGATGTCTGGCGCGATCCATTCGCCGACGCTGACGGTGCAGGATTCCAGGTAGTTCAGTCGCTGTTCTCGCTCGCAACCGGAGGCGCATGGGGAACGGGTCTGGGGCTTGGACGGCCCGATCTCATCCCAGCCGTGACGACCGACTTCATGTTCGCGGCCGTCGGCGAGGAGTTGGGCTTGGTCGGAGGTGCGGCCGTCCTTACGATTTACGCCATCTTGATATCGCGAGGGTTCGGCCTGGCAACGCGCTGCCGCGACGATTTCACAAAACTTCTAGTCGCTGGTCTCACCACCGCCATAGGGCTTCAGACCATCTTGATCATTGGCGGAGTGACCAAGCTGATCCCTCTCACTGGCATCACTTTGCCGTTTATGAGTTACGGCGGCTCTAGCCTGCTGTCAAACTTTATCCTGATCGCAATATTGATGAGGGCCTCGCACGAATCTATGCAGCATCATGCCGATGCCGACCCCACCGAATTGAATATCCCGGCTGGAGGGGGCCGATGAACTCGCAGATACGCCGCGTAGGTTTAGTCGTATTGGTGATGTTTGGCGTCTTGTTCGTCAACCTGAATTACATACAATTGGTCAAGGCCGAAAAGTTGGCGAACCATCCCCGCAATCGACGCCTTCTCTTGGCCGAATACGCGATCGAGAGAGGGGCGATCTTGTCCGCTGATCAGATAACCCTGGCTAGAAGTGAACCAACACCGAAAGCCGCTCTCAAATACCTGAGAACCTACGACACCGCTGAACTCTTCGCTCACGCGGTCGGGTACTATTCGGTTCGATTTGGGCGCGAGGGTCTCGAACGCACCCATAACAAAGAGTTGAGTGGCAAGGGCGGCGTTCTAACCATCCAGGACATCGGTGATCGGTTCTTGAAAGGTACTGAACTGGGAGACACCTTGATACTGTCGCTTGATTCTCGCGTACAGCGCGCCGCTTTAGAATCTTTGGATGGCCACAAAGGAGCGATCGTAGCTTTGGACCCCATCACGGGCCAGGTTCTGGCGATGGTTTCGCTGCCATCATTTAACCCGAATCCGCTGTCGCAACACTCCTCGACTGGCCAAGAAGAAACATATCGGTCGCTTCTAGCACACGACGATGATCCTCTCGTCAATCGCGCAACCAGACGCACATACCCACCAGGGTCAACTTTCAAGCTCGTTACAGCAATAGCCGCGCTCCAGAACGGTCGCGGGGTTGACACCACTTTTCCCGCAACCGAGGCATACACACCTGCGCAGACCAGCACGTCGATCCGCAATTTTGGCGGCGCCAATTGCGGAGGCTCGATGGCTGAAGCGATGCGTGACTCCTGCAATACCTACTTCGCGCGTCTAGGGGCGGAGCTTCCCAAGGGCGCTCTCGAAGAAACCGCCACCGCCTTGGGCTTCACCCAAGTGCCGCCCATCGACCTTCCCGCGTTAGCAAGTGAACTTCCAACAACAGCACAATTGAAGTCGCCCGCGTTCGCGGCGCAAAGTGCGATAGGACAGTTCGAAGTCGCCGCAACACCGCTACAGATGGCGCTCGTTGCGGCAGCCATAGCTAACGGAGGCAAAGTTCCCGAACCTCAACTCGTGCGTGAAGTTCAAGATGCCCGCGGCGCAGTGGTAAAGCAAACCAAACCACGAGTTTGGCGCGATGCTTTCTCAAAGGAAACCGCAGATGCTTTGAAGCAGATGATGATTGCCGTGGTTGACAGTGGGACGGGGCGTTCAGCATCGATCTCCGGCGTCAAAGTCGCGGGCAAGACCGGAACCGCCCAGGCAGGAACAGAAGGTTCCGGAACTTTTGCCTGGTTCGTAGCGTTCGCACCCGCCGACGCTCCGCGCATAGCCATCGCGATCGTGGTCGAAGGGGCAGGCGACCCCAAGAACGAAACCGGAGGACGCCTCGCCGCACCGATGGCCAAGAAAGTGCTTGAAGCACATCGAAGGATCGCCGGATGGTAGAAACGCTAGCGGGCCGCTACGAATTGGGTGAGACAATCGGAAGCGGAGGAATGGGCACCGTCGTTCAGGCCCATGACACGGTTCTCACGCGTCAAGTCGCGATCAAGTTCCTGCGAGATGACATGTCGAACGACCCTACAACGATAGGTCGCTTTAAACGCGAGGCGCGCATCGCCGCGTCTTTGTCGCATCCAGGGATCGCCGCCGTCTACGATTTTTCTGAGGAAAATGACCGGTTCTTCATCGTCATGGAACTTCTGGACGGCAAAGACCTTCATCAGATCCTCGCCAACGGCCCACTGCAGCCCTTGGCGGCTGCAGAAATCGTCGCGCAAGTGGCTGATGCCCTTACGGCCGCGCATGCACAAGGCGCGGTTCACCGTGACATAAAGCCAGCCAACATCTTCATCACCGAGGATGGCACCGTGAAAGTGACCGACTTCGGGATCGCTCGCGCCGCAGGTCATTCAACACTAACGGGCACCGGAGCGATGATCGGAACTCCACGATATCTGGCACCTGAACAGGTAACCGGCGAGGCCGCCACTGCAAGAAGCGACATCTACTCTTTGGGATGCGTGCTCTATCAAGCGATAACAGGCCAAGCGCCCTTCGAAGGTGAAACTTCCATAGCCGTTGCATTGTCACATCGCGATCTGCCCATCCCAAGCGCTCGCGATGTCAACCCATCGATCCCGCAGTCAATAGATGACGTCATCGCTCGAGCGATGGCTAAAAGCCCAGGCCACCGTTTCGCTTCGGCAGCCCAGATGAGTCGGGCTCTTCGAAACATCACCGATGTGTCTGCAACTGTTCCGATCGCTATCGCCGGGCCCGATGAGACGCAGGTTCTGTCTCAACCTGTCCCGCCCAAAACACGAAGGCCGTTTATCGCAATAATCGCTGTCGCCATAGCCGCCTTGATGTTGGGGCTCGGAGCTCGAGCATGCCTAAGTCAAGGTCCGGTCTCGGTGCCTTCGATGGTCGGGTTGTCTCTGAAGGCTGCCACAGCCGCAGCCAAAGATGCCCACGTCACCCTTCAGACCGACCGCATCGATTCGATCGAACCGATCGATCAAGTTGTTGGGCAGCAACCTGCCCCTGGACTCACCATTTCACGGGGAGGGATCGTCAAGGTTCAAGTTTCAACAGGAGGCGTCCGAATCCCCAGCGTCGAGGGTCTGCCGGTCACCGAAGGGCAGCGGATCTTGCGCGAGGCGGGCCTAGTTTCACAGATCGTAGCTTCGGTTTCCTCGAACGAGCCCGATCTGATCTTGAGGCAACAGCCAGCTGGTGAAGACCTGGCCGCCCGCGGGACCGTCATCCGCCTTACGATTTCAAAACAAGACGGTGACTTAGACAACAAAGGCAAAGGTAGACGGAGTGGCAATTGAGCGCTAGCCCACGGCGATACGGCGACAGATACGAAATAACGGGAAGGATCGCCTCAGGCGGAATGGCCGAGGTGTTCACGGCGCACGATCAGCTTCTTGATCGCACCGTTGCTCTAAAGATCCTTCATGAACACTTCTCGCGCGACAAAGCCTTTATCGAGCGATTTCGTCGAGAAGCCCGCTCGGCTGCGGGATTGAGCGATGCTCGCATCGTATCGATCTACGACTGGGGGATCGACAGCGGCACCTACTACATCGTCATGGAGTACGTCGACGGCAAGACGCTGCGCGAGATCATCTCGAACGACGG
Organism: Actinomycetota bacterium; assembly: GCA_039929185.1. GTDB lineage: Bacteria > Actinomycetota > CADDZG01 > JAHWKV01 > JAHWKV01 > JBDSRR01. The sequence continues at coordinate 11,722 of JBDSRR010000115.1, read as the reverse complement.
ACCGCTCACTCCCGAACGCTCGATCGAGATCGCATCTGACGTTTGCGGGGCCCTGCACGTAGCCCATCGCAAAGGACTTGTGCACCGTGACGTGAAACCAGCCAACATCGCGGTCACCAAAGATGGTCAGACCAAAGTCATGGACTTCGGTATCGCCCGCGCGGCAGCCGATGACGGGCAAACCGTAACTCAAACCGGAACGATAATCGGAACCGCTAACTACTTCTCACCCGAGCAAGCGCAAGGCCATGCGGTCGACCATCGGTCAGATGTCTACTCGATAGGTGTTGTCCTGTACGAGATGCTGACCCAACAGGTTCCCTTCACGGCTGATACGCCGATCGCTATCGCTTACAAACACGTGAAAGAAGACCCCACACCTCCTAGCGTTCTGAACCCAGAAATATCGCCGGCGCTGGATGCCGTGGTGATAAAGGCTCTTGCCAAGAATCCTGACAACCGATACGAAACCGCGGATGAGATGCGCGCAGACCTACAGCGTCTGCTGCGCGGCGACAGCGTCCTTGCAACTCCTTTAATGCCGACCGACAAAACTGTTTTGCTTAGCTCGCCCAACGCGGGGGCCGGAGCTTCGAAGGCAAAACGCGGCATCGCGTATGCATTGATCTTCGCGTTGTTCTTATCGATCCTCACCCTTGGCATCGTCCTGTTGTTTTCGCTGTTCGGGCAAGGGGGTGCCACGGTGGCAGTCCCCAATGTCGTCAACAAGGACCAGATCGAAGCTGAACGGATATTGAAAGGTGCTGGCTTGCAGGCAGAAGTCAGCAGGAGCGCATTCTCAGAAACGTTCGCTGAAGGGTTAGTCGTTTCGCAAGATCCAGAAGATGGTCGAAAGGTTGCCGAGGGGTCTACTGTTCAACTGGTGATCTCGAAAGGCGCCGAGCGTGTTTCGGTTCCGGACCTGCACGGCAAGAGCAGGGACGATGCCATCAAGTTGCTACAAGATGCGGGCCTTGCAGTGGGGGCCGAGCAAAAGCAATTCAGCGATGAAGTGCCAGAAGGAACGGTCATAGACCAAGACCCCCGTCAAGGAACCAACGTCGACAGGGGTTCAACGGTTGACATAGTTTTAAGTGGCGGCACGCAGACTGTTCGGGTCCCCAACGTCGAGGGTCTAGACGAACAAAGCGCCCGTGAACGACTCCTCGATGCAGGCCTAACGCCGGCGGTAAAAGAAACGTGCAAAACGCAGGAGCGTCACGACATAGTCCTTAAGCAAGATCCCCCGCCGCGGACCGAAGTCAAGGAGGGCTCAACGGTCACCTTAACCATCAACAAGGCGCCGCCCATCCCCAATGTGGTCGGGATGACACGAAAAGCTGCCACCGACAAGCTGATCGCAGCGGGGTTCGTCGTCGATGTCACAGAAGTCGACGTCCCCGGTAACCGCGATGAGGTCATCGCTCAGGACAAACCCCCCGGCGATCCAGGCTGTAAGGGCGACAAAGTTACGATAACGGTTGAAACTTAACTGCCGAGAAAGTTTTTGATCAGTTGTAAGCCTGCTGGGGTCAACACCGATTCAGGATGGAACTGAACCCCTTCGACATCGAACCGCTGATGCTTGACCCCCATCACCACGCCATCGTCGGTTTCCGCTGTAACTGTTAGCTCCTTTGGCAGTGACTTGGGATCGATCACCAATGAGTGATAGCGGGTGGCCTCGAGTGGTTCCTCCAAGCCTCGAAACACACCGTCGCCTCGGTGATGTATCTGCGAGGTCTTGCCGTGCATAACCTTGGCTGCCCGAACGACTTCGCCGCCATATGCGATAGCTATGGCCTGATGCCCCAAACAAACCCCGAAAACGGGAACTATTCCCGCGAATGCACGTATCGCATCGACCGAGCATCCGGCATCCTCCGGCCTGCCGGGACCGGGTGAAATAACAACAGCATCGGGCTTGAGTTCCTGCAGGGTCGCAACCGTGGCGTCGCTTCTAACGACCACTGGCTCGGCCCCCAGCGCCCCGATGTACTGCGCGAGGTTGTAAACAAACGAGTCGTAATTATCCACGAGCACGACGCGCACAGGTCTAGAAATTCGACGGTAGGAACGAGTTCATCCACTCGAAGAACATGAACAGCAGTGGAAGCCAAGGACCATCGCTGGTTGGGATAGGTACTAGCAAAACGAGGATCGCTGCTGTCCAAACTATTCGACGTCTCTTCGAGGTTGGGTTCATGGCACCGCTCCCTGTAGGTCTGCAACAACGATAAGCCTTTGACGGGCTGAGAATCGAGGGTTACAGGTGGTGAGCGTGAGTTTGGATTCGGTAGTTTGAACCACCACAGTAAGATCGTTCGGGCGAACGATCTTAGTTTCGGTAACTCGATAGGTAAAGGTGGTGCCCGCGCGATCGGTCAGTTTGATGTCGTCGCCTACGGTTAGTTCGTCCAAACGGTAAAACGGCCCCCCGTAAGTCGTTCGGTGACCCGAGATGACAACGTTGCCCTTCTCTCCGGGAAAACTAAGGCCCGGATAGCGTCCAGGTCCCTTCTTCAGGTCTTCCACCTCAACGCCTTCGACCACGATCTTTTTCACTGCAATCTTGGGTATCTCGATGAGCGCGATTCCCTCTCCAAGCTCTGGAGGTAGCTCTTTCGTTGGCAGCGGCTCGGCTGCCGTAACCTTCAGATCGGCCGCGAGAGTCTTCTGATGCTGGTCGGTGATCAGCGTGGTTCCGAATAGCTGGTACCCGAGGAAACATAGGATCAATATCCCAGTTGCTATGAAGGTTCGCCCAACCACCCGCAGTATCATCGCCTTGAGACTAGCATCGGTATGATAGGCCCATGCCTAAATCGAAATCGAAACGAAACCGCTACATCCCGCCCCCCAAGCCCAAGCCCAAGCCCGCCCCTACATGGGTTCCGGTCCTATTTTTCATCTTCCTCGCGATCGGTTTCATATCCATCATGAGTCGCTACCTGGTTGGTGCCACTGGAGTATTAGATTTCGTCGATAGCGACTGGTTCCTTTGGGGCGGCCTCGGTCTCATCGCCGGTGCATTTGGGGTCGCGACCCAGTGGCGATGAACGAAGATCTCATCGCAAGGCTGCGACGCGTCGAAGGTCAGGTTCGCGGAGTTCAGCGGATGCTCGAAGAAAATGTTTACTGCATCGACATCTTGGATCAGATATCCGCCGTGATCGCAGCAACTGAAAAGGTCGGTCTGAAAGTCATCGAGAACCACATCAGAGGGTGCGTCGCAGACGCCATAGGGTCGAACCAAGCCGACGAAAAGATCACTGAATTGACTCGCGTACTTGAAAAGTTCCTACAGGTTGGTCGTTCGCCAGTTTCCTCGGATCACTAGCTAGCGCTGTACCAAGATCATGGCTTCACCACAATGCCTTGGCGCGCGTTCTTTGTCTGACACTTTGACCACCGATAACTCCAGGCTGCACATGTCACAGACGTAAGCTAGCTGGAATTCTGGGTACACGTCGGTTGGAGGAGAATCTGGCGGGGGCGGACTAGCCAACTGACGGAAGTACCCGACACCCAACCACCCGACAGCGATCGACAAAATAGCCGCCAGCACTATCCGCCCAACTCCGCTGGAACGTCCAGCGAAATAAAACGCCAACCCCATCGCCCCCAGAACCACGATCAACGCGAGGATGCCCGCGACGATCTTGCCCGTAAGCCTTAGGGGACTAAGCGGTGGGTTTTCGGTCACGACCAACGTTCGATGATGGTTGCGTTCGCGAGACCGCCACCTTCGCACATCGTCTGAAGACCATATCTCGCGCCGCGTCGTTCAAGTTCATTAACCAACGTGGTCATCAAACGTGCTCCCGATGCACCGAGTGGGTGGCCTAAAGCGATGGCACCTCCATTTGGGTTGACACGTTCATCGAACCAATCGTCCGAAAGACCCAGGTCGTTTTTCCAAGCCAATGGAACAGACGCGAAAGCCTCGTTTATCTCAACTACGTCGATGTCTTCGATACGCAGACCAACTCGCTCTAAAACCTTTCGAGTTGCCGGGATAGGTGCCGTTAGCATCCTGACTGGATTCGCACCCGCGAGCGCGAAGGCCACGAATCGGGCTAGCGGTTTAAGGCCGAGTTGTTCAGCCCTTTGCGGGGTCATGATCAACAACGCTGCAGCCCCATCGGTAAGTTGCGACGAGTTCGCCGCCGTTACTGACCACACGATCTCGGGGAACCTCGATTGCATATCTGGAGACTGAAATGACGGCGCCAACTGACTCATCTTTTCGCGGTTGGGTTCGAAACGGATGCCTTCGTCGATCTCGAAGAGTTCTGAACCCTGTTCGCCATCAACTTTTAATGCAAACGTCTCGTTGCGAAAACGTCCCTCGGTAGTGGCCTTCGCGGCCAAGGTATGGGAACGAAAAGCGAGGTCATCCATCTGTTCGCGGGTCACCCCATAGTCGGCAGCCACTAGCTCGGCGGATATCCCCTGGGGAACCAAACCTCCGTCATAGCGTGCGTTCAGCTGGGGGCTGAAGGGAAAACCCGATACCGACATGGAAGAACCCATGGGCACTCTCGACATGTTTTCTACGCCGCAGGCAATCACTACGTCATAGGCGCCAGCGATCACTCCCTGCGCCGCGAAATGGGCGGCCTGCTGCGAAGACCCACATTGGCGATCGATCGTTGTGGCCGGCACTTCTTCGGGGAAACCTGCAGCCAGCCAAGCGTTGCGCCCGACATTTATCGCCTGATCTCCCACCTGCGAAACGCAGCCTGTGATCACATCTTCTACTAAGCCAGGATCGATCTTCGAGCGGCTCACGAGTTCGGTGAGGGTGGCTGCAAGTAGGTCTACGGGATGGGTGTCCTTTAGTTTTCCGCCCCTTTTGCCAAGCGGGGTTCTTACTGCCTCGACGATTACTGCTTCGCGCATGATGTCGCCTTCCTATTGGTCACTTGGACTCGGTCACTTGGACTCGGTCACTTGGACTTGTCACTTGGAATTTGGTCACTTGGAATCAAGGATATGCCTTTTCAGGCCAGACCCAGTTTGATCAGATGAGCGAGCACCGATCGCTCAGCGAGTGGATGAAGCATCTCGGCAACGTCCTTGTAAACCACGGCCACTATCTCGGTGGGTGTCGTGGCCCCCGCGTCGACGGCGGCGACGATCTGGCGCTCCCGCTCCTGCCGATGCTCGATGTACCAAACGATCCAAGCCTCGGCATCATCGCGAGGGGAGAAGTGCCCCGGATAAAGATGTTTGGGCTCAAGTGCAAGAACCTTATTGAGCGATCCGAGGTAATCGACAAGGTTCCCGTCGGGCGGTGAAATGACAGCAGTTCCTTGTCCGAGCAACAAGTCTCCACAAAACAAAGACTTCTGAGTCTCGTCCCACAAACAAATGTGGTCAGATGAGTGGCCTGGCGTTTCAAGCACACGCAGCGCGATACCCTCGACCTCGATCATGTCGCCATCAGACAAGCGGCGGCCGCGTTGTGACAACTTTGACAACTCCCAAAAACGCGCCGACGCCATGAGCGGAGCATCCACCGCCTGAGCCAGGTCGAGCGCGCCAGACAGATGATCGGGGTGACCGTGAGTTAGAACCACGGCGCTTACGTCGCCGAGGGACGCTAGCCGACGGACATGTTCCGGTTCCATCGATCCTGGATCGATGATGACGAGGGTGGTGGTACCTACGATATAAACATTCGTTCCCGGCCCGGTCATCATCGAAGGATTCGGGGCAACCAGCCTTCGCACACTGGCAGAATGCCGCTGTACAGGGTTTTCGGCGAGAGGGGTCCCAGTCCCTGTCACAAGATCATGCACACTTTCAAATCGAGCCAGCGAGTTGACCGTGGCGGTGGTCGGTGGCGCCATCATGACCGCACCCATCTCAGTCGAAGTAAGTGCTTGCGCACATGAGAGCCAATCAATACGTTCGACCTCGTTGGGATCGGGATCTAGATGTCCCTTAGCAGCAGCCAGGTCGGCGACGAAGACTCGCAGATCGAACCGCACCGGCAATGCCTCTGGAGCGATCCACCTTTCGTGATACCGCAACCGCCTGGCGTCGAGTTGCAGACCTAGGTCTCGCAACATCTCGGGAAACGTCGTTTCACCACCAACGAGTCTGCGTCGGGCTTCGGCCAAAATAGATGCGGTTACGTGCTCCTTGACGAACAAGATGCCCACTTCTTCGAACAATTCTCGCAGCGCTGCGATGAAGAATGAAACAGGATGATATTCACCGGCGGCGCTCCCCATCGCAGCCGCCGCATCACCCAGAGATATCCCCGCACGAGCGATGGCATCTGGATGGCTGTCTTCATCGTGGACCGCGCCGCCCACGAACGCGTGAAACCCCGCTAAGAACCGCATAGTCACCGGCCTTTTCACGAAAAGGAGTTCAGGCCGACCATCAGCCCCCGGCCGCGTAACAACCACCGCTGATGCAGGACGATGCTTGGTTGCGATAGGGTCTAGATTGCTCATACAGTCACAATAGCGAGGAAAGGAGCCAGAGATGGCAGTCAAGTTTCAATCGGAGGAATGGGCCAAGGAGATGACCAACACTCTACAAGCCAACGAGGCTGTAACCGGTGCCGCTAAAGGTCAGAACACCTCGGTTCAGTTCGTCACCAACGAAGTCCCCGGAGGCACCGAGAACAAGACCTTCTTCAAGATCGTTGAAGGTGTGCCTGAGGTTGGCGTTGGCGACATCGACAGCCCAGAAGCAACAATCACCCAGACATACGAAACCGCGGTCGCCATAGATAAAGGTGAACTGAACAGCCAGAACGCCTTCATGCAGGGAAAGATCAAGATCGCTGGAAACATGATGAAGATGATGCAGCTGCAGCCCTTCGTACAAGCAGTGGGCGCGGCCACGAAAGACGTCATTCGCGAATACTAAAATGAAGGCAGCGGGCCCCTTGAATCGGGGCCCGCTTTTTTCATTCACCCTCGATTTTGCCGTGTTTCTCATGTTGCCCGTGTTGCCCGGGGTCCACTGCGGGCCATCACTGCCTTCAAGGTGCCGTCTTTGGCCGCAACGATGCGAACACCGTCTCCCTCCTTAAGGTCCGCGAATGCGACTTTCTTCCCATCTCGACAGACCTTCGTGGTTTCTGCCCTTCGCGCTGACACCGTTTGGTCATCGGCGCGTTTCAAAGTCAACGAATCAGCATCCGCATTCGTTAAGCTCCCTATGTCAACAGTTAGATCCGTGAAACCATCTTTGGTTTGGACTTTTAGTCCGGCGTGCACGATGTGACGCCCCGTGATGTGACGCCCCAGGGGACCAACTCCCACCCGACACTCAGCCTTGCGTTCACGAGCTTGCTGCCGCGACTTTTGCCTTTCACCTTTCGCCTCGTGCGCCGCGGCGACTGACGGAACGATCAAGACCGCCGTGACCACCGACGCCAACACTGCCTTCATCCATCTGCTCACTTTGTGCTCCTTCCTTGAACCGATATCTCTTTATCGCACCGGCATGTAAAGGTCATGGTGCGCGGCGATGAAGGACCTGTGAATGTTGCCCGAGATCAGTGGATACGGTGAATCTTGAAGAACGGTTCTCCCGCGCCTCCGATGGCCCCCACCATCAGGATAGAAGACCCCGATCCTACGGCATCTTCATCCCGTAGCCGAGACTCCATGACGCCGATCACGGAATCGATGTCCCGGGGCAAAAGGCAAGTCCTTGGTTGTAGAGATTTGTTGAGCGAAAGTGCTCTTACCACCGCCACGTCGGGAGAAAAGGTATACACAGGTATGCCGGGGCGGGTCGCTGAAATGAGTCGGGCCGTTGCTCCCGAGTAGGTAAAGCAAGCGATCGCGTCGACAACTCCATTTTGCGCCAATGAAACCGCGGCTTGCGCGATAGCGCTGTCTTCTGATTCGCCCCGACGCAGTCGAGGTAGAGGACGGGCAGGACTTCCTCGCCCGTCGGCTACGTCTGCGATACGCACCGCGGCGCGAGCAGCCTCGATTGGAAAATTCCCTATCGCAGTTTCACCCGAAAGCATTATGGAATCAGCGCCATCCAGCACAGCATTAGCGACATCGCTCGCCTCCGCCCGTGTGGGACGCGAAGCGGAAGTCATCGACTCCAGCATCTGAGTAGCGACGATAGCGGGGATGCCCCTGCTGAGGCAACGCATCAAAAGGTCTTTCTGTATAAGGGGTATGTCCTCGAAAGGTAGGTCAACTCCAAGATCTCCGCGGGCGACCATCACCGCGTCCACGTGATTCAAGATCTTGTCGAATGCATCGACCGCCGCCTTCGTTTCGATCTTCGCGACAAGTTTGGCGCGGCCAGCGAGAAGCTCGGCCATCTGTTCAACGTCTGTTGCGCTGCGCACGAATGACTGCGCAACGTAGTCCGCCCCTAGCTCCAGTGCGAGCGCCAGGTCAGACATATCCCGGTCGCTGATGGCAGGAAGCGAGAGCCGTTCGGCCGGGACATTGACGCCCGCACCTGACCGAACCATTCCCCCAACTATCACCTCTACTACCAACGTCTCTGCGGCCTCGATTACTCGCAGCTCAGCGGCGCCATCGGCGATCAATATCCTGTCTCCCGCTTCAAGGTCCCTTCCAAGATGTTCATAAGTTGTGGGCAGTGCGTCGGCAGCGGTGCCATTCATCTTCAATCTCTGTCCTGGCTCGAGCACGATCTGCCCTTCGGGCAACTTCCCCAACCGCACCTTCGGCCCCGAAAGGTCAGCCAAGATAGCCAGCTCAACTCCAGCAGCAGCCGACGCATCACGGATGGTCCGAAACGCCGATCGGGTTACCGATTCGGTGGAGTGCGAAAAGTTGATGCGCGCGACATCCATACCCGCCTCGATGAGCTCTGGCACGCGGTTGTAGGTCGCAGGCCCGAGAGTGCAAATCAGTTTGGTCGCGTTCATCGACGTTAGTAGTCCTCGGCGAGTCCGAAATTACGTCCTTACGGTGTCATAAATCCGATGCCGCCGTGATGATGCTCGGTGTTGGACCAGTTGAAAAACGACGAGCAGAACACCTTGGCGTCATCTAAGGGCCCAGATCGGTCGGGGAAACTCGGATGATACTTCAAGGTCTGAACTGCGATTCGGAGTAAGAGTTGTCGTTTGGGTGTGGGGACTTACGACCCCTGCTCTGTGGTTGGCGCGGCATCGCGTCGTGATAGCTGCTAGCTAGATGACCGGCGCTGTCCACGATGCTCCGCGACATGGTGGACCGGACAGGTCACTATTCCAACTCAGATCTCATCCGAATCCTGATTGATCTATCGAGGCCTATCGAATTGACCGGGGCGGAAACGAGTTCAGGCCTGGGACCGCTCCGTCCCCATCCTGGTCAGTCGCAGAAGTGCAAGAAAGAAGAAGAAGAGCAGATTCCCTGGGTCGAACGGGTGCCCGTGGAACAAGCTTAGAGCTCAGACTACGCATCCTCCAATCTGTTCGAGGAGAGCAGCATTTCCATCGGTGAAGAAGGGGTCCCCAGCGGCGTTAGTTCCAAGAGTGGGCGGCACGATTCGGATCTTGCCGGAATCGGTCAGCAGGCCAGTTGCGGACAGGTTTCTTACGATGAATTCACGCTCGACGTCGATTGCCGGTGCGATGTGATGGTTCGGCAGGACAGTCCGGATGGTCCACTCAACTCGGTCATCGAGGGAGGCGGTTCCCACCCAGATTCGGCATCCATCGGTTGTCCGAACGGGAAGACGCCAGAGCCTTGCGTGGTGCCGCGCCTTCACTCCTGTGCCCGGTAGCTGCCTTTGGATCGCGATGTCCTGGATGCGAGTATCAAAGAATGTGGGAGTGACGGGGGCCGTAGGGTCTTTTCTTCCTTTCAATCCGGCCCGGTATGTTTTAGCCAGCCGGCCGAGAGTGGGAGGCTCCGCCAGAGCCCACCCCCCTTCCGTGATCGCACCGATGAGGTTGTCGTCTGAGGTCACAATCACGAGTCCGAGTGGCTCCATCCGTCGCCCAAAGAGCGTTTCGCTAAAGCGGGGCCGGTGCCGCAGTAAGTCGGTAACATCGCCGGTTGCAAGCTCGATCTTCGCCTTCGAAAGTTTCGGAAAACCGATCCGGCTTCCGTTGATACCGCTGAAAACGGCAACTCCAACCATGACAATCGCTGCCGCAACCAGCGGCCATCTCCGCGAAGGTTGGGGTCGATTCTTGGCGTTTAACCAAAGGTCGATCGCCAGCACTGTTGTGGCCGAGATGATTGCGATCAGCCATCCAGCAGCCACGTCTGAAATCCAATGGATGTTGAGGTAGGCGCGGCTGTAGCCCACAAGAAAGCCGAGAGGTAGAACACCTGCCGCGACGAGGGAGAGGCGACGAACTCCGGTCTTCCACGCCACGACCAGGATGCCCGCGGCCAGCGCCAGCGCCGCGGCGCTATGCCCGCTGGGGAAGCTGGTTGAAGTCTCAACGAGCTGTCCAAAAGCGGGGCGCGGCCGATGATGCAGCGCCTTGAAGATGGTGACAAGAAGGCTGCTCAAACCAGATATTGCAATGAGCGTTACCGCGGCTCTTCGCGCTCGCGCGAGAACCATCCCCCCAGAAAGAGCGAGGAGAAGGACCAGTATCGAGCGCGTCTTCCCAACGGCGGTGAGGGCAGCCATGAACCTGCGCTCACCGCTAACGACAAGCCGTGATGAGAGTTCGCCTACGCGAAGGTCAAATCCTGAGACGGTTGACCGGGGATCTCCGATCTCCGTTGATAAATACAAGAGCGCAAAGAGCGAAAGGAGTCCTGCGGCTATCGACACGGTCAGTCCAATGCCGCGGTGGCCAGCACGAAAGCGATTGGCGATCCATCGCCACAGCGGGAGCAGCGACCGAGCACGTCGGACGACGGGATCGACAAACCTCTTGGCAGCAGCGCCAAGGGGGTCCTGCTCGAGTCCGAGCCATACCGCTCGGCCCGTAGTCCGTAGCACGCGCGCGAGCGCCGGAATTATGGCGCGTGTGGCCCAGAAGGAAAACTCGATCAATCCAATAGCGAGCCAGGTTGTAAGACAGATGGCGACCGCAGGAAGGGCGAGCAGGTCGCCTTGCAGTAACAGTGCCCTGGAAAATGTCAAGCCGAGGAGGATCGATCCGAGTCTTATCAGCCAAGATCTCGGCCATCTCCGAGGTGCAGCCTCAATTCCATGCATCCTCCGAACTCTAGAACGGAAGAGACTCACGCCGCCGTCTATTCAGCGGGCAAAGCGGGAAACCGAACTGTCTGTTATCCCTGTGGCAAGTAGCGTGAACACGCACGAAACCGCGAATCTGGCGGCCAGCCTTCAGGTCGTCATTTGACCAGCGTCCTACCCGCTTTGTTTGGTTCCTTCTACAACCCCCAAAACGACAGGATGGCTATGGATGCCCTTCAGCAGGATGCATCCATAGCCACGTGTCTCACTTCGGGCCGACGGATCAGTCGCCGCTTGACTCGCCATCGTGACCAGATTCCACGCTGCCGGGTCCGCTGTTGTCGGCGTCGGCGTCGGTGTCGGCGTCAGCGTCGGTGTCGGCGTCAGCGTCAGTGTCGGTGTCGGCGTCAGCGTCGGCGTCGGTGTCGGCGTCAGCGTCGGTGTCGGCGTCAGCGTCGGTGTCGGCGTCAGCGTCGGTGTCGGCGTCAGCGTCAGTGTCGGCATCGGTGTCGGTGTCGGCGTCGGTGTCAGCGTCGGTGTCGGCGTCAGCGTCGGTGTCGGCGTCAGCGTCGGTGTCGGCGTCAGCGTCAGTGTC
>JBDSRR010000114.1:0-1826 GCA_039929185.1 Actinomycetota bacterium | reverse complement strand
TTTTGGTTTGTCCAGCGAGCCACGACAGAACGGTTACAGCATCAGATCCATATGCTTCCGCAACCCACACCGAGTGATACCCAAGACGATCGGCCTCCTGCGTCAGCGCGAGGACACCGTGCTGATCTAGGCCGGCTCCGAAGTAACCAACACCGAGGGCAAGCTTCATACCGATGCGGCCAATGCACGAGCTATGACCATTCGCTGAATCTCGGATGTCCCTTCGAACAGTGTGTATATCTTCGCATCGCGGTACCACTTCTCAACTGGGAAGTCTTTGATGTACCCATATCCGCCAAGCACTTGGATAGCCTTCTCGGTGACACTTACCGCAACCTCACTGGCCTTCAACTTACTCATCGAACCTTCGGCGTACTTGTACGGAACTCCAGCCGCCCCCATCCACGAAGCCCGATGCGTAAGGAGCCGGGCCGCATCGACTTCAACCGCCATCCCCGCCAGAAGATGGGCGATGGCCTGATGGGCGATTATCGGCTGCTTGAACTGGATACGTTCCTTCGCATACTGCGTTGAATATTCAAGCGCCGCTCTTGCGATTCCCACAGCCTGCGCGGCGACAAGAGGCCGAGTGAGTTCAAATGTGCGCAACGCAGCAGACGAACGCCCGGTCGCCTCGCCCGATCGCGCCACCTTGAGTTTGCTGTCGAGTTTCTCCATGCCACCCAGAACATTTTCAACTGGAACCCTGACATCATCGAGGATCAACTCTGCCGTGTGCGAAGCACGGATACCAAGTTTTTTCTCCTTCTTGCCTTGAGCGAATCCGGGCATGTCGGCCGTCATGATGAACGTCGCCTGCCCGCGGTGCCCGAGGTCAGGATCGACAGTAGCCACCACAAGGTGCACATCGGCTATGCCTCCATTAGTAATGAAGACCTTCCGCCCGTTGATCACAAACTCGTCGCCATCCCGGATGGCTCTGGTGGCAAGACTCGAGACATCCGACCCCGCCTGAGGTTCTGTTACTCCGAAGGCGGCGACCTTTGGATCTTCGACCGTTCCAAACATCCGCGGGGCCCACTCCAAAAGTTGATCCGATGTTCCAGCCGCAGCAAGGGCAGACAATGGCAGCCCGGTACCCAACAGTGCGAGCGCTATCCCCGCACATCCCCACGAAAGCTCTTCGGTTATCAGGGGCAGAGTCATGCCGGTCGGATCTTGCTGCTGTTGCAGATAGATATCGAAGCCGTACAGACCCATCTCTGCGGCTTTCTTGATGACGGGCCAAGGGAACTCCTCGGTCTCGTCATATTCAGCAGCAACAGGTCTGATTTCCTTTTCAGCAAACTCGTGAGCCCACTTCTTTAGTTCTTGCTGTTCCTCTGTGAGTCCGAAATCCATCTCTATAGCTCCCCTCTGTCGAATAGTCGCACCGGGTGCTCTTCGTTCCAGTTGCTTTCATAATCGGTGACGGCTTGGTTGATGATCTCCCACGATCGCGAGTCAAGATTCCTCAGATAGTCCTCGTCAACATGCGCCGCGCGCAAACGCTTGCAAAGCGACTCGATGCCGAACTTCCAGCGTTTGCGAAAGTCGATCTGCTCGCGAAGCGCCTTAGGCATCTCTGGTGAGATCGATAAACGTTCCTTCGGGTTGGCGTATACCCGAAGGCACGATGCGATGGAGCGATCGATCGCCTTGTGGATATGGGTTTCATGGCCCGACTCGACTGCCTGCTGCAAGGCCCACACGCCAAAGGCGACGTGGCGGGATTCGTCCCTAGTCACAGCCATAAAACCAGAACGAAACGCGGGAAGGATCCCCCACAATTTCAACATCTTGAGCAATTGGCGCTGGCCAACCAA
>JBDSRR010000113.1:0-7100 GCA_039929185.1 Actinomycetota bacterium | reverse complement strand
AGAGCGTGGTAGCATACCCAGGACAATTTTTCCGAGCCAGAATCCTTTATGCCACTAGAAACCACACTCAAAACTCAAATAATCGCGGAGAACCGCAGGTCTGATACCGACACAGGGTCACCTGAGGTACAAGTCGCCATGCTGTCGCGGCGTATCAGCGACCTGACGGAGCACCTTAAGGCTTACAAGGGTGACCATGCCTCGCATCGCGGTTTGTTGGGTCTTATCGGCAAGCGAGATCGCATGCTCGGCTACCTGTGGCGCGAGGATGTTACGCGATACCGTGCCTTGATCGCAAAACTCGGCTTAAGGGACAAAAGGAGGGCCCGCACCAAGGTATAAAACAACCGCAATACCCAATGGCCCACTGGACTGACGGACACGAGTCAGTTATCAGTTGCGAGTGCTCCCGCATGAGCCCTCACCACTGACAACTGGCGGTCACTGAAGTCCCTAACCTCCCAAGGAGGAAATAGTGACTAACACTTTTGTCGTCGAAAGAAAGATCGGCGATCCAGTTGTACGTTTTGAAACCGGCCGTTTAGCCGGACTTGCCGATGGTGCCGTACTGGCGCAGATCGGTGAAACCACCATCCTTGTCGCAGCAACCGCTGCCCAAGCACCGCGCGAGGGCACGGACTTCTTCCCTCTAACCGTCGATATCGAAGAGCGCATGTACGCGGCTGGCAAGATCCCCGGTGGGTTTTTCCGCCGCGAGGGTCGGGCAAGCGAAAAAGCCATCTTGCTAGATCGCCTTATCGACCGTCCACTTCGCCCGTGTTTCCCCGACGGGTTCCGAAATGATGTCCATATCGTTGGCATCATCCATTCGGTTGACATGATCAATCCAGTTGATGTGCTTGCTATCAATGGCGCATCTGCGGCGTTGGCGCTTTCTGGCATTCCCTTCGAGGGTCCAGTTGGAGCCATTCGTCTCGCCCACGTGAATGGCGCTTGGGTACCCAACCCGTCATATCAGCAGTCCGATGAGTCAACCTTCGAAATCGTCGTTGCCGGTCGCCGTGGTGCGAGTGGCGAAGTAGACATCTTGATGGTCGAGGCTGCCGCCACCCCTTTCTCATTCGAGCTAATCGAAGAAGGTGCGCCTGAAATCACGGAAGACATCGTTGCGGGCGGCCTCGAAGAGGCGAAAGAGTGGATCGGCGAATTCATCTCGCTTCAAGAAGAACTGGTTGCTCAGGCGGGGGTAAAGGTTCAGACCAAAACCTTTGTGATCGAATCGGGCTCTGGCGAAGATATCGACACTCGAGTGAAGACGCTCGCATTGACGAATCTTGGGGGAGCGCTTGTCATTGCTGACAAGGCTACGCGCGAGGCAAAACTCGACGAGATCGAAGCGTCCGTGAAGGAAACTCTAAACGCGGAGTTCGAAGACCGAAGCAAAGAAGTTTCGGCTGCTTATCGCAAGCTAACTAAGTCGGTGATCCGCAGCCGCATCGTGAACGATGGAGTTCGTATCGATGGCCGTAGCCTTACCGAGGTTCGCCCCATCACATGCGAAGTTGGAATCATCCCTCGCGTACATGGCACCGGGTTGTTCACGCGTGGCCAAACTCAGGTGCTCTCAGCACTCACGCTTGGCATGTTGAAGATGAGCCAGATGCTTGACGACCTGGGCATCGAAGATTCGAAGCGTTATATGCACAACTACAACTTCCCACCGTTTTCAACTGGCGAGGCCGGTTTCATGCGGGGGCCGAAACGGCGTGACATCGGTCACGGTGCGCTAGCCGAGAAGGCACTTGCGCCGGTCATTCCGGACGAAGAAGAGTTTCCTTATGCGCTGCGCATCGTCAGCGAAGTGCTGGCATCGAACGGGTCTAGTTCTATGGCTAGCGTTTGCGGGTCATCGTTGGCGCTTATGGATGCAGGCGTTCCCATCAAGGCCCCGGTAGCCGGAGTTGCCATGGGGCTTATCAAAGAGGGCGACAAGTTCGTCACCCTGACCGACATCCTTGGTGCAGAAGATGGTTACGGCGACATGGACTTCAAGGTTGCGGGAACGAAAACTATGGTGACTGCCATACAACTCGACACCAAGATTTCAGGCATCCCATCGAAAGTGTTGGCGGAGGCTCTTCAACAGGCTAAGGAAGCTCGACTGTTCATCCTCGGCAAACTCACTGAGGTTTTGGATGGCCCAAGGCCAGAGTTGAACCCCAATGCTCCTCGCATCATCGCCTTCAAGATCCCAGTCGACAAGATCGGCGAAGTCATTGGCCCCAAAGGCAAGCGCATCAACGAGATCATCGCCGTCACCGGCGTTGAGATCGACATCGAAGATGACGGAACGGTGCGCATCGGTTCTCGTGAAGCCGGACCAGCCGATGAGGCCCGCCGCATGATCGACGATGTAGCGAACCCGCGCATCCCTGAGATCGGCGAGAAATTCATGGGCAAGGTGGTCAAGATCATGGACTTCGGTGCCTTCGTTAATCTAGTTGGTGCCGTTGACGGACTCGTGCACATCTCAAAGCTGGGCGGCAGCATACGTCTAGCCAGGGTTGAGGACGTTTTGACCGAGGGTGATTCGCTTGAGGTCGAGGTGACTGAGATCGACCCACGCGGCAAGATCTCGCTGATACCCGTGAACCCACCGCCACGCTTGGCGGAATTGCCTGCTGATTACGAAGCCAAGAACCCACGTCAAGAGCGCCCCTCAGGTGACAGAGATCGTAGGCCCCCGCGCGACCGCGACCGTGGTGGAGGTCGCGACCGCGATCGTCGTCCCCGGTAGGGATCGTTAACTCCATAGGATGATCTTCGAAAAGACGGTACTGCCCGGCGGCGTTCGGGTTCTAACTGAACGCATGCCGGAAGTGCTGTCGGTTTCATTAGGTTTTTGGGTCGGAGTTGGCTCGCGCGACGAGCCCACTGATCTTCAGGGATCTTCGCACTTCTTAGAGCACCTGTTGTTCAAGGGGACCGAGCACCGCAGCGCGCGCGATATCGCAGAAACATTCGATGCAGTCGGCGGTGAGGCGAATGCTTTTTCGACCAAGGAATACACATGTTTCTACGGCCGCGTGATCGACAAGGATCTGCCGATGGCAATGGAAGTGTTGACCGACATGCTTTCGCAGCCTTCGCTGGCACCGTCGGATGTCGAGAGCGAGCGCAACGTCATCTTGGAAGAACTCGCACTGCACGAAGACACGCCAGAAGACCTTGTGCACGATCTGTTCTGCGAGACGATCTTTGCAGATCACCCGTTGGGTGCCGAAGTGATGGGCACTACCTCAACAGTCAAGGCCATAACCCCCGAGAGCCTTGGCACATTTCATTCCGATAACTATCACGCCCTCAACGTTGTTGTTTCTGCGGCAGGCGCTGTCGATCACGGCCAGGTCGTTGATGCTATGGCTGTTTTGTTCGGCCAAGACAACAAACCTGCGTTGGTGCGAACGCACTCCGACCCAACACCTAGGGCTCGCCTCAAGGTTGCACCGCGAACAACCGAACAATCCCACCTTGTCCTTGGCGGATTGGGTTACGCGCGAGAACATCCCTCACGCTTCGCATGGGGAGTGCTCGATGTTCTGCTCGGAGGCGGCATGTCATCACGCCTCTTTCAAGAAGTCCGCGAACGAAGGGGTCTCGCATATTCCATCTATTCATATCGAACGACGTTTAGCGAAACCGGCTCATGGGCTGTGTATGCAGGTATCAGTCCCAACAATGCCGCCGAAGTTTTGAAAGTGATTACCCATGAGTTGGACAGTCTTCTAACTGATGGAATAACCGAGCGGGAATTAGAAAGGGCAAAGGGCCACATGCGCGGGGGAGTGGTGTTAGGTCTTGAAGACCCTTCCTCACGGATGAGCCGCTTGGGTAAGTCAGAACTGATGCACGGCGAGATCCTGACGATCGACGAGATCGTGAAGCGCGTAGATGCGGTCACTACCGAGGACGTGTCCCAAGTCGCTCAAGAATTGCTGCAGCCCGAGTCGCGCATCCTTACAGTTATCGGTCCATTCTCCGAAGATGACTTCCCCGACTGGAACTGAAATCGCCAATCGTGACCGCGGTAGTCTTACGGGGTGATAAAAGTGGGCGTTTTGGGGGCAGACGGGAAGATGGGGGCCGAGGTTTGCCGCGCTGTCGCCCAGGACCAAGAGACTGAACTAGCAGCGAAGGTGGACCCTGTTGGAGGCCCAGATGGCCCAGATGGCCTAGATGCCCTAGTCGCGGCGGGAGTGCAGGTTGCCGTCGATTTCACCCACGCCCAGGCTGCAATCAAAAACGCCCATTGGTGTATCGAGCATGGCATCCACCTGGTAGTGGGCACGACCGGAATTACCGGGTCTGACCTCGTAGATATCGGTGCAAGGGCTGAGGCGGCAAAGGTGGGAGTTTTTGTGGCCCCCAACTTCGCCATCGGTGCGGTTCTGATGATTCACTTTGCGCAGGTGGCTGCTGCTCACATGCATGACGCAGAGATAATCGAACTTCATAATCCCGCGAAGCTAGACGCTCCGTCGGGCACTGCTCTTAGGACTGCGGAATCGATCGCACAGGTCACAGGAAACGCCCTACCGACTATTCACAGTGTCCGTCTGCCTGGGTTGGTGGCTCACCAGGAGGTCATATTCGGCGGGACCGGCCAAACTCTTACCATCAGGCACGATTCCACCGACCGTACGTCGTTCATGCCGGGAGTACTGCTGGCCATCAAGAAGGTTGCTTCAATGCCGGGCCTGACGGTTGGCCTTGATACATTGTTAGACATCTAGAAGGAGACAACATGACCGGGCGATTCGGACAACTCATAACGGCGATGGTGACACCATTCGACGATCAAAACCGCGTAGACCTAGACCGTGCGCAAGAACTTGCAAACTGGCTGGTCGATAACGGATCAGATGGTTTGGTGCTTGCTGGGTCAACCGGTGAGGCAGCAACCTTGTCTGACGAAGAAAAGGTGTCGCTCTGGCGAAGCGTTACCGAGGCGGTCGGGCATCGTGCCAACGTCATCGCCGGCACGGGCACTTACGACACGGCACATTCGGTCCATCTTTCGAAACAGGCTGCCAAGGTGGGGGTAAAAGCACTGCTTCTGGTCACCCCTTATTACAACCGGCCCCCGCAATCGGGCCTCATCGCGCATTTCGAAGCGGTGGCAGGGGCAACGGACTTGCCAGTCATCCTTTATGACATCCCCATCCGAAGCGCGCGCAAGATAGAACATGAAACGATCATCAAACTGGCTGAGGTTCCAAACATCGTCGCTATCAAAGATGCATGTGGAGATGCTCAAGGGGCGGCTCGATTGGTTCGCGATGCGCCAGAGGGCTTCGAGATTTACTCGGGCAACGACGGTGACACTTTGCCTTGGCTATCGGTCGGCGCCGTCGGTGTGATATCTGTTTCCTCACATGTTGTCGGCCCCCAGATGGCTGAGATGATTTCCTTGTTCCACGCTGGCGATGCGCGAGCGGCGCGAAAGATCCACAACGATCTGATGAGTGTTTTTGACGCGATAAACATGACAACCACTAACCCGATCCCCCTGAAGGCTGCTTTGGAGATGCTGGGGCAAAAGGTAGGCGATCCGCGTCTCCCGCTCGTACCCGCAACCCCGCAGGAACAAGACAAGATCCGCGAAGTACTCGTTAGAGCCGGAGTTCTGTGACCTCGCGCACCAAGATTATTTTCCTTGGGGGGGTCGGCGAGATCGGCCGCAATATGACTTTGTTCGAGCACGACGGCAAGATATTGATCGTCGATGTGGGCTTGATGTTTCCCACCGAAGACATGCTTGGAGTCGATCTGGTCCTTCCCGATTTCGAATATGTGGTTAGCCGAGCAAAGTCTGTTGTTGGGATCTTGCTGACTCATGGACACGAGGATCATGTTGGAGGGGTCCCCTATCTTTTGCGCGAGATGAATCCGCCCATCTATGGATCGCGCCTTACCATTGGTCTTTTGAAACCGAAACTCGAAGAGCATCATCTGTTGGACAAGGCCAAACTGCGCGAGATCAAAACGCCGGGCCGCCTGACCATCGGTCCGTTCAAACTCAGATGTTTCGCTACGGCCCATTCGATACCAGATGCTCTCAGCACCATAATCACGACCGAGGCTGGCACCATCTTGCATACCGGCGACTTCAAGTTGGATCGCACTCCTGGGGGAGGAAAGCCCACCGACCTCAAGGGCCTGGCTCAGATGGCTGCATCTGGCATCGATGTGATGCTGGGCGATTCGACCAACGCCGATCGCCCCGGCCATACGCCTTCTGAGAAAGTCGTTTCCGATGCTCTGTCTGACGTGATCCGCCGAGCCACGGGGCGCGTCGTTATCGCCTGCTTCGCCTCGAACATTCATCGGGTACAGCAAGCTGTTGATGCCGCCCGAGATCATGGCCGGATGGTTGCCTTTATAGGCCGAAGCATGAAGAACAACGTGCGTGTGTCGAAGGAACTCGGCTATCTAGAATTTCCTGATGCGATGCACATCCCTCTTGAAGACATCGACAGTTTCCCGCCAGAAAATGTATTGATCGTTTGCACTGGCTCGCAGGGTGAACCCTTCGCAGCGCTTTCTCGTATGGCTGCTCGTGACCATAAGCAGATAAAATTGAACTCCACCGACACAGTGGTCCTATCGGCTACTCCAATACCGGGAAATGAATCTGCAGTAAGAAGAGTCACCGACGGACTTTTCCGCATCGGAGCAAACGTCATCCAACCTCCGGAATACCCCGTGCATGTTTCCGGTCATGCTTCTGCCGATGACTTGAAGTTGATACTCGAACTCGTAGGTCCGAAGTGGTTCGTTCCCGTGCATGGCGAATATCGTCATCTTGCAACTCATGCGCGCCTCGCGCACGAAGTGGGCATCGCAAAGGATCGCACCATCGTTGTTGAAGACGGTGATGTCTTGGAAATGTCGCGAGGGCGGCTTAAGAAACTCGATCGCATCCACGCCGGGTATGTATTGGTCGATGGTTTAGGTATCGGCGATGTGGGCGATGTGGTCCTGCGCGACCGCCGATTGCTGGCTGATGACGGCTTTGTCGTATGCGTTGTCACGGTCGATTCTCAAACTGGCGAACTGCTTGCAGGACCAGACATCAT
>JBDSRR010000112.1:0-2739 GCA_039929185.1 Actinomycetota bacterium | reverse complement strand
CCGCCCCTGTTGACGAAGCCGCCCCTGTTGACGAAGCCGCCCCTGTTGACGAAGCCGCCCCTGTTGACGAAGCCGCCCCTGTTGACGAAGCCGCCCCTGTTGACGAAGCCGCGGAAAAGGTTCTTGCTGAGGCTGAGGCTGTTGTAGCGGCAGCCGCAGATCAGATAGCCGAAGAGGAATATGAACTCGATGCGGACTCGATCCCCATCAGTGACA
This sequence comes from Actinomycetota bacterium, assembly GCA_039929185.1. Lineage (GTDB taxonomy): Bacteria > Actinomycetota > CADDZG01 > JAHWKV01 > JAHWKV01 > JBDSRR01. The sequence continues at coordinate 2,523 of JBDSRR010000112.1, read as the reverse complement.
GGCCCGGCGATTGGTACGTGGTTCACACCTACGCCGGATACGAGAACAAAGTCAGAGGCAGCCTGGAAACAAGGATCAACTCCATGAACATGGAGGACAAGATCTTCGAGGTTGTGATTCCCATGGAAGACGTAATGGAATTTAAGGGCGGCAAGAAGCAAGTTGTTCAGAAGAAAGTCTTTCCCGGCTACTTGTTGGTGCGGATGTATCTTGAAGACGATTCCTGGTACGTGGTTCGCAATACTCCCGGAGTGACGGGTTTCGTGGGCTCAGGTGCCAAGCCAACGCCTCTAGCAACCAGAGAAGTCGAAAAGATCCTTCAAGTGAAGCCCCCTGGCGAGAAGTTAAAGCCCCGAGTCGAATTCGAAGAAGGCGAAAGCGTTCGCGTTGTGACCGGGCCATTCGCCGATTTCACTGGGACTATCTCTGAGATCAACGTGGATCAGTCCAAACTAAAGGTTCTGGTAAACATATTCGGACGAGAAACTCCCGTTGAACTCTCGTTCGAACAAGTGGCGAAGCTCTAAAGAAAAGGATCTCGCAAAATGGCCCCCAAGAAGAAGAAAATATTAGGCATCGTCAAGTTGCAGCTGCCGGCTGGTCAAGCTAACCCAGCTCCGCCGGTTGGTACCTCCCTTGGTCCTTACGGAATCAGCATGGAATTCTGTAAGTTGTACAACGAACAAACGGCGTCCCAACAAGGAACTATCGTTCCGGTGCTCGTTACGATTTACGATGACCTCACTTTCGACCTAGTCCTTAAATCGCCACCCGCTTCGGTATTGTTGAAGCAGGCCGCGAAGATTGAGAAAGGTTCCGCCGAGCCCAACAAGGCAAAAGTTGGCCAGGTCACGAAAGAGCAGGTTCGCCAGATCGCGCAAACGAAGATGGCCGACCTTAACGCCAATGATTTAGACCAAGCATCGAAGATCATCGAGGGCACTGCACGCTCGATGGGAATCACCGTTTCTTAACAGTGGAAGATCCGCTAGTCGAGGGGTCGTCATAACCACAAGGAGGTAATAGATGAGTGCTCAAGGTAAGCGATACCGAAACGCAGTAGCGAATTACGATCGAGATAAGGCTTATGTTCCGGTCGAGGCGATTGCCTTGGTCAAACAGATGGCTACGTCGAAGTTCGATGAAACCATCGAACTTTCTCTCAACCTTGGAATCGACGCAAGAAAAGCCGATCAGCTGGTTCGAGGAACCATCAGCCTGCCCAGGGGCACAGGAAAGCCCGTCCGGGTGGTCGTCTTCGCTCAGGCGGATAAAGCGCGGGAAGCTCGCGACGCGGGCGCCGACGAAGTTGGGGCCGACGAATTGGCAGAGAAGATTTCCAAGGGATGGACCGACTTCGATGTTGTTATAGCTACCCCCGACATGATGCCCGTGGTCGGGAAGTTGGGTCGCATCCTCGGCCCCCGTTCACTCATGCCAAACCCGAAGTCGGGAACCGTCACCGCGGATGTCGCCAAGGCCGTGGGCGAGATTAAATCCGGACGTATCGAGTACCGCAATGACAAACATTCGAACGTGCACACCGTCATCGGTAAGGCCTCTTTTGAGGTGTCAGCGCTCGAAGAAAACTATCTTGCGGTGGTGGATGAATTGCAACGCGTCAAGCCCTCGGCGGCCAAGGGCAAATATCTGAAATCGATAACGGTGTCTTCCACAATGGGCCCCGGCGTCCGGATCGACTCAGGTCATCCTCGCGGGATAGAGACACATACCCCCAAGGGAGCGACTGAACCAACTGCCGAATAGTGTTATCTTGATTCAGCTGTAGAAAGCCGGTGGCCTATTGGCCTTAATACCTTAATCAGGTGCCCGCTGAGGCGATAGGAACCGCAATCTTGCGTGGCCTGCCGTTCTCGGCAGGTCATTTTTTATCAAAGGAGTTGCAGATGCCGAACCCTCAGAAGATCGAGGCGGTCAAGGATTTAAAAGAGCGATTCGAAAGCGCCGAAGCGGCCATTTTGGCTGAATTTCGCGGCTTGAAGGTGCAGGAGATGAAAGAACTGCGCAGGACGCTGCAGGAAAGCGACACCGAATTTCTCGTTGTGAAGAACACTCTTACTCGCATCGCTGTTCGGGAAGCCAATCTCGAGGATCTGCTGCCGATGCTTGAGGGCTCTACTGCGATCGCTTTCATCAAGGGCGATCCTGTAGCGGCTGCGAAGGGTCTCGACGATATCGCTAAGAAGTATCCGGCCCTTGTGATCAAGGGTGGATTGCTGTCGGGCAAGGTGTTCGGTGCAGAACAAGCGCAAGCCTTGGCGAAGATCAAACCCCGAGAGGTCATCCTTGCTCAACTTGCAGGGTTGCTGCAGTCGCCGATACAGAAGTTGGCGAGTCTGCTCCAGGCGCCGGTGCGCGACCTCGGCTACTTGCTGGCCGCATTGCGAGACAAACTCGCAGAAGCCGAGCCCGCAGCAGAAGCCGAGCCCGCAGCAGAAGCCGAGCCCGCAGCAGAAGCCGAGCCCGCAGCAGAAGCCGAGCCCGCAGCAGAAGCCGAGCCCG
>JBDSRR010000111.1:0-8478 GCA_039929185.1 Actinomycetota bacterium | reverse complement strand
ACGCGTTCTGGGCCGATGTGCACCGATGCCAAGGCGCCGAATCCAGTTGTGATTCCGTAAACAACATCCGAGCGCGCCTCGGCCTGTTCAACCAATTGCCGCCCCGGCGCCATCCTTTGCGCTATCGAAGGATCGATGTCTACTCGTTCGGCGTTGCGAGCAACAGCGATGACCTCTTCTATCGTGAACGGATCTCCGTCTAGAACCACCGTCATCGCGATGCAACTCCACATGCAAAGGCCAAGAAAACAGCGCATGCGTTTCGTACAGTGATTTGTGAAACGTCAGCCAATGGATCCACTTCGACGATGTCGATCCCAACAACCAACCGATCACGACCGAGCGTGAACGCCGCCTTGGTTAAGTCAGCAGGGGAAAGTCCCCCTGGCATCGCGGCTGGTGCACCCGGAGCAAACGCGCGATCAAGAACATCGATGTCGAAATCCACCCAGATCCTTTTCGCAGACCCAAGAACAGTCCGCATCGCTTCTTCAAGGACGCTATCGACACCGCGCCGAGCAACGGCATCGGCGGAAAACCAGTTAACGCCGTGTTCGCGGGCCCAGCGCGCATGCGGCTCGGCATTTGCAAAACCATGTATGCCGATCTGTGCAACATGCTCGAGTCCTTCATCGACAAGTTGCCTTACCGGCGTTCCATTGGTGAACCCCCGAGAAGGGTCTCGACAATCATGGTGCGCATCGAATGTAAGTAGTCCGTCTGCCTTCATGCCCCGCGCGGCCCCCACCGTGATTGAGTTATCTCCCCCAAGGACGACCATAGGGACATCCGCCTGTTGCCCAATTGCGGCCGAAGCCTCACTAAGTCGTTCCTGGGTCCCCGTCACGTCGGCGGCCGGTTCGAGTTCGCCGACATCGATCACCGAAAGTTGCTGCAAGTTGACTTCGAAATCACTCGACCAAGACGAAAACTTAAGCAGCGCCTCGCGGATCGCCGCCGGCGCGACGTCCATGCGCCCACCAGAGATGGAACCTCCAGAAAACGGAACCCCGAGAACCGCTAGGGCTGGTTCCTCCCCGCCCCCGGCGAGCCAATGAGCAGCGGTAAAGAAGTCAGGGTCAGTAAGCGGCGGGGGCGGCAGAGAACTGAGTCGCCGAGTACGGGGGATCGATACCATGCTGGCATTATTTCCTACGTGACCTGTAATCTCTGATCTCATGGACTGGCGCAAGTTTCACGACTTTACTAATCATTGTCCCGAGCGGCCAGGCGGCCGATCCGACGACCCCGGCCTACCCACACCGATGGATCCTGAAACTCGGCCTAAACCATTCAAGTCCTACGGCAAGAACCTCGAAACTGTAGCCCTAAAAGACGACCACGGACTCGTCCAACGCCTTCTTCTTATAGGGGCCGGAGCAAAATCGTTCAAAAAGGGTCCCCTTTCAGGGCGGTACTTCAGAACTTATGCCTCGGCCGGAGCACTTCACCCCAACGAGATATACCTCGCCGCAGGATCCGTGAAGGGACTGAAGCAAGGTCTTTATCACTTCAACCCGAAAGAAAAACTGCTGACTTTGCTCGGCGCTGGCGACCCACGGCTACTTCTATCCAAAGCAACATCCGATGAAACGCTTCTTCGCCGCTCAGCAGTCATCGTCGTAACCGGTATCCCTTGGAGGACAAGCTGGAAATACGGCCCCCGCGGGTACCGCCATCTGTGGTGGGACGCGGGAATGATCATCGGTAACATCCTGGCTCTAGCGGACGAGGCTGGAGAACAAACAGACGTGCGGATCAACTTTCAAGACGACATCGTGAACGGGATGATCGGCCTTGATGGCATCCACGAAATGGCACTCGCCCTTATTGGTCTCGGTGGTCTCGGTGGTCTCGGTGGTCTCGGTGGTCTCGGTGGTCTCGGTGGTCTCGGTGGTCTCGGTGATAACCCTGTACAGAGTGCACCCGAGTATGAGCCAAACCCGCAAGCGGTCGACCCGGAACTGAACGATACATACACTTTCCAAGAGATAACCGCTGTTCACGATTCAACCGCAACGGGTTTCACAGACCAACCTACAACTCTGCAGATAAAACCTCGCGGTTGGGCATTTGATGCGCCCGTTGATCAGGTGATCCTAAAGCGCGGCTCAACGCGTCGGTTCGACGATGAAGGCGTCATCGAACAAGAGGTTTTCATGAAAATCCTTCGCTATGCCTCGTCAGGATTCACCCACGATTGGGGCGAGGACTTGAACGAGTTGTTCCTGGTCGCTCACTCGGTTGAAGGCATCGCGCCTGGCGCTTACCGCTGGAAAGACAACCAGTTGCAGCATGTGTCAACCGACATCGAGTCGCGCGATAACGGCTTCTTCTTGTCATTGAACCAAGCTCTGGGGGCTGACGGTGTGGCAACCCTGTTTCCTATGGCAAACCTTCAAAACGCAGTCACCAGACTGGGACCGCGTGGCTACCGCGCAGCGCAACTCGAGGGAGCGATAATTTCATCGCGGTTATATCTGGCGAGTTATGCCGAAGGGTTCGGGGCATCAGGGCTCACGTTTTATGACGAAGAAGTGAGCAGATATTTCGAGACAAGTAGTGAGGCCACGCTCGAAGTCGCGATCGGCAAACCCATCCCACGCAAACCTCCCGCCCCCGCCCTAACAGATGTGATGAACCTCGACTTCGCCGAAGGGCCGAACGAAGACGGGTTGCCAGCCCATTGGGCTGGTGACACGCGCACATATAACTTGGAGTGCAAAGACGGCGTCCTTCAGATCAGTGCGAGATCTAAGCGCGCAACCTGGGCACATCTTGGTCAAAAAGTTGAAGCTGAAAGATTCAAAGGTAAACGGATGTCCTTTTCATGCAACGTTTCGGTCGATTGCGACGAAAGATCATTCTGCGGCCTTTACTTGAGTGCAGATGGACAAGAAGGAAACATCGCACTCGATCACATGGCCAAAGATCGACCGCTCAAAGGCAAGCAGGATTTCCAACGACAGATCGTTGAACTTGACATCTCAACCGATGTCACCACGGTGACTTTCGGATTGGCGTTGGTCGGCCAAGGCAGCATCCAAATAAAGAACCTGGTCGTCGAACCCGCGTTGTGAACAAGATGCCGCTCGATTCAAACCTGGTTCAAGAGTTCGTGGTAGCAGCACATGGCGACCTTGCACGCGTGAGCGAACTTTTGGACTCAACACCTGGGCTCGTAAACGCCACTTGGGACTGGGGCGATGGCGATTTCGAAACTGCCCTCGGCGGTGCCGCACATATGGGACGAAAAGAGATCGCGACCTATCTACTCGATCAGGGTGCCCGGCTCGATCTGTTTTGTGCAGCCATGTTGGGCAAGACCGAGATCGTGCGTGCGGCCATGGAGGATGACCCATCGGCCATCCACACCCTTGGGCCCCATGGGATCACTCTGATCCAACACGCCATCGTCAGTGGCCAGGACCACATAGCGGAGATGATCCGCGCTGCCCCTTCTTATGGGCCAGAGGGCACGACCTCGTAGTCAAGCGTGAAAATATGTTGTCCGTCAGGGCTCTTGGCTATCTCGGCACGACCAACAAGGCCCACGAGTTCGCCTGAACCAGAGTCGGGAACCACGCTCCACGATGTCGACTGACCAGCCTTCGACATCGTCGCCGAGTGATGGAGCACGAAACTCCCCTTTAGGCCGCCTACCGCTCCGACGATGCGCTCGAATCCCACATACGCGACCGATCCGTCCTGCGCATAAGCCATTAGCGCCTCCGCCGTACTCGTGCCTTCGACCTCGCCGCTAAAGGTTTTGGTGATACGGGTTCGGGTAAGTTTCGACCCATCCTGCTCGTCGTAGGGTTCCTCGTCCCAGGAATCAATCACGAAATCAGACGTGGCAATCATGCCGGCATGTTATCAATCTCGTTCACGCCTTGATCTGAATCCGATTTTCACGAATTTAGAAGTCGCGGCATTTCAAGTCCGACTCGAAGGGCTACAGATCGAACTCCATAAACTCTCTGGCTAGATCTGCAGTCAGTCCATCGCGCGCCAGGCTTCGCGCCTCTCTTTGAAGCGAGTCGAGCTGGTCGTCACCGTGAAGTGGGTCGTGATGAAACATGATGAGATGCTTAGCGCGGGTCAGATGAGCGAACTTGACGACATCTTCCACGCTGGAATGTCCCCACCCAACTCGTTGCTGGTACTCCCCCTTCGTGTACTGGGCATCGTGAATGAGTACATCGACGTCTTGCGCCAGCGCGTTGCCCGACAACCAGTCTGGATCCTTTTCAGTTAGGTCGGCCCCCCGGGCTGGTTCATGATCCGGCAGATACGCTAGCGAGCGACCGTTTTCGCTGATCCGGTATCCGATGGTCGGCCCCTGATGTTGAACCGGATCAGCAGAGATCGTTGCAGAACCGACTTGCCACTGCTCTGCGGTGACGTCGTGGATAGTCAGATGAGACGGCATGTCCCCGATATGAACAGGGAAAAGTGGCGGGGATACATAACGCACCAAAAGCTCTTCGAAGGATCGGAACGGTGAAGGGGGGCCCCAGATGTGGATGTCCACGGTTTCGCTCCACAGCGGAGCGAAAAATCCGAAACCTATCAAGTGGTCGAGATGAAGGTGGGTAAACAGAAGGTGGACCGTCCGAGGAAGATCCCGCTGAAGACTGATGCCGAGGGATCGGATCCCGGTGCCGGCATCGAGGATTATGAGCGATCCGTCGGCAGCATTGACCTCGACGCACGCCGTGTCGCCGCCATAGCGAAGCGTATCCGGCCCAGTTGTTGGTAAAGACCCCCGGCATCCCCAGATCTTGACGTGCAAGCGTCAGTTTCCGATTCCATGGTGCTCCCAGAAGATCGCGATCGCGCCAACGACTTCGTCCTGCGTGGCATACAGCGGCACGGCCGTCACTTCGATCCATCGAATGACGCCATCCGAGCCCGTAATCCTAAGAGGTGCGTGAGCCGGTCGCCCATGCGTCAGTGCCAAAGCTAGGGGAAGATCATCGACAGCCACAGGTTTGCCGTCCTCATCGACCGGGCTGAACATGCTTCCCCACTCGTCGCGAGTCAATAGGCCCGTCTCTGAAAAGGTGCGACCGAGCACAGCCTCGGCGGCTTCGTTGTAGAAGATCAGATCGCCGTTGACGTCCACCAAGAAGATGGGCGTCGCTATGTTCGACGCAAGGTCGCGTGACAAAAGCAACGAGAGGCTATGCGGACGAACGCGCGGCACGATCACTTTCTACAAGATAAACGCCGATGCCGCAAGAGGAACCCACCTACAAATCTGAATCACGCCGCCGCGCCACCAAAGTCCCCCTCGGGATGAATAATCGCGCTCTAGGGGACACTGGTGGGTTCTTCGGGCTTTTTGTCATACGTCGCTGCTAGGCTCCGACCGATGACTGATCACATCTTTGATAAGTTGAATGCCGAGCAAACCGAGGCAGTCTCCGCCGTCCGGGGGCCTGTCTGCATCCTCGCGGGGGCTGGTTCGGGCAAGACCACGACCATCACTCGCCGGATCGCCAACCAAGTGGCGACTGGTTCGTTTAAGCCCGACCAGATCCTCGCCGTAACTTTCACGAACAAGGCAGCAAAGGAGATGGGCGCACGCTTAACTAAACTTGGCACGACCGGCGTTCGTGCCCGCACGTTTCATGCCGAAGCGCTGGCGCAGTATCACTCGCTGACATCCAACCCGCGCGAGATAGTTCCATCGAAGGTTCACATCCTCGTGTCATTGGTAAGAGGTCTTCCGATGCCTCATAAATTCACGGCCGTTCGCGACATCGCTAACGAGATCGAATGGGCGAAGAACCGCCAACTGTCTGCGGAGGCCTATCTATCAGGCCTGTCGGAGTTGGGTGACCGCACTCCCCCGATCCCTGCCGACTTGATGGCAAAGGTTTACACGAGCTACGAACTGCGCAAGGACAAGGCCAAGCTCATTGACTTCGAAGACATGCTTGGCCACACCGCGCAGCTTCTGTCGGAAAGCGAGAACGCACTTCGGAATCTGCGTGATCGATACCACGCATTCACGGTCGATGAGTACCAGGATGTGAACCTGTTGCAACAAAATCTCTTGGACATTTGGGTTGGCGATCGCGACGATGTTTGCGTCGTCGGCGACGATTATCAGTCGATCTTCGGCTTCACTGGTGCGACGCCCAAATACCTGATCGACTTTCCAAAGCGATACCCGACCAGTCGGATAGTGCAGCTCACCGTTAATTATCGTTCCACGCCGCAGGTGCTCACTCTGGCTAACACACTGGTCCCCAAGATGGGCAGAACCAACAAGATGCTGCGGGCATTCGCGGACGATGGGCCTGCCACAAGTTACAAGGAGCTCGAATCAGGCGAGCAAGAGACAGGCTCGATCATCCAACAGATCCGACGACTGCAAACTGATGGCATCGAACTAGAGAACATCGCCATCCTGTTTCGTATCAACGGACGGTCTGACGATTTCGAAGAGGCGCTTTCTTCAGCGCACATCCCATACCAGGTTCGTGACGCCTCATTCTTAAGACGACCCGCCGCTCGAGCCGTTGTGGCGCGTCTAAGCCGCATGAACTCAAGCAACGTAGCCGAGGCTGTTTCGCAGATCGTTAATTCCCTCGGATACTCCCCGGACGACTCTGATGTGCAGGCCGAAGAGGCAACACGCCAAGCCGACCTGGCCAGGTTCCTACTGCTCTCGGAGGAGTTTCCCGGCGACACGATCTCAGGATTCATAGCCGACTTGAATCAACGGTTCGCTACCGAAGAAGAAGGGCGCGGCGTGCAGCTGCTCACGTACCATCGGTCAAAGGGGCTTGAATACGATGCCGTATTCCTACCGCGCCTCGAAGACAAGGAGATGCCGTTCGTCCGCGCAAAATCCGACGATGATGCTCAAGAAGAGCGCCGTCTACTCTATGTCGGCATCACTCGCGCGCGGCGTCATCTATTCCTTAGCCGTGCCCTGACCAGGGACAACGAACGTCGTCGCAATCCCGGTCCGTCTTCGTTCCTCTACGAATTGGGCCTCCTTACTGCTTCAGCCAGTCCTTCCCAACGCCCAACGCCCAACAAGATCGTCGTCCCACCAGAAAACAAAGATCTGTTCGAGGCACTGCGTTCGTGGCGGCTTGAAGAGTCTCGCCGCACCGCTGTCCCTGCCTTCGTGGTCTTCAATGACCAGACCTTAGTAGCCATCGCATCGGCACGACCGAAAGACTATGCCGACCTACTGTCGATAAGCGGGATCGGCCCATCAAAGTCGGCGCTATACGGTGCCGATGTTTTGGAATTAGTCGCTAAGCACACGGATGCAATAGGGTCATCGAACTTAGTCTGAGAGAAAGGCAAAAGTCGATGCAAGACGTTGCTTGGACGGGAACACCCGTACGTCCACACGCAGATGCAGGTGACAACGGCGCGGAATCGATGTCATGGGGCGGCCGTCGGGCTAAGTTGCCACTCAAGTGGCCTTTCGCGAAGGCGGTAGCGGGCTTTCGCAAGAAGGCACTGGCAAATCCACAATACGATCCTGCTTCAACTTTCGTTTGGGGCCAGATGATGGCAGTCGGTCTGATCGAAATGCTGAAGTCGATCGAAGCCCGATTCGGCGCCGACGGTCACGACACCGCCCGCGCCGCTTTGAAACAAGTCGGCGACAAGATCGCCACTGAAATGCTCGAAGGGGCCGTTCTGCCCGAGAACCTTTCCAGAGCAGAATTCGCAAGCCTCTTCGCTTCATGGATCAACGAAGTCGCGTACGCGTCCATCGAAGCACCGCGTGTCGAGGGCGACCGCGCCAACTTCGACATCCACTACTGCCCCCACGAAGACGTTTATGGAGCATTTGACTGCCGAGTACAGCGCTATTTCGTGGAAGGAATGATCGCTGCGGCACGCCGGTCATTCGGCGAGTTCGCATTCGATGTCGCGTTCACATCGACGATTCCTTCTGGTTCGCCAACGTGTCACTTCGACATGTACCCTCACGAAAACAAAGGTGACGATTGGAACGAGTATTCCGACAACCTTCGCAACAAGGCCCTTAAGATAGTTGAGATCAAAGGAGGTAAAGGTGTCTGACCAAGATCCGAAGGTGAAGGGAAGGTGGCTTCCGTCTGTCTATTACTACCTGGCCACGATCATTGGGCTCGGCTTCATGCTCGGAGGAGTGACCTCAACTCTGATCGGCCTGCGTCACGCTGTACTTCCCGAACTCGGCGACCAGTACTACAGCACGCCGTACATCGAGGGTGAGCAAAAGAAGCCGAGCGTGGCGGACGAGAAACGCATACGCGCTGAAAATATCGAGAACGAACGCCGCCGAGGCTGGTCTAAGGCTATCGACGGTGCGATCTTCTCGCTCGTGGGCGCTCCAGTGTTTTTTTGGCATCTCAGGCAGGCTCGTAGGCGAGAACCAGAACTTCTCGGTCACTCCTAGCAGGAATTCGGCTCCCGACGGCGAATAGTCCAGGTAGTCCGTCTATTCCGATA
>JBDSRR010000110.1:0-4090 GCA_039929185.1 Actinomycetota bacterium | reverse complement strand
GCCTCAGCCGTGCCGAAAAGATGCTCGACCTCGAGTTCGTCGCCCTCGGCAACCTTGTATTGCTTCCCGCCAGTGCGGATAACGGCGTACATGTTGGTCATGATACCTCAGTGGGTGGAACCGTGATCACGCCAGTCGGGCTCTTCGGATGCGAATCAAAGCCCTAGAAACCGCTCCCAACTATTTCTTCGCAAGATAGATCATGCAGGGTTGGCGTTTCAAACCCATTATGGAGCCGTCGTGAAATGAAACCGGTCTCGTTGGCACCATTGGCGCAAGTTCCTAATGTTGGTGACCGATCCATCACGTAGATATCTAATCGACCGTTGCTGTCCCCTGGAGCAACATCATCGGCAGACGCTAAAGCGAGAAATCTGCCATCGCTGCTTAGGGCGGACCACCTGGCGGCGAACCTCGTTCCTTGAGGAGTGATGGACGCAACAACCAATCTCTCCGTATCCATGTCATAAACGTAGACGTAAGGATCCAGGGGATTCGGTTGGATATAACCGAACGGGGGAGGCGGCCAGAGCACTGATGAGGTGAAGCTCACGAATCTTCCATTCGAACTTATGGAAGGCCTATCACAACAACCCCGTGGATCCCTGACGCCAACAAGAGAGCGGACCTTCTCGGACGCTAGGGTTGTCGTCGCTGAGGACAAGTCCCGGACGTAGATATCGCCGCCCTGATTCAGATCTCGTGACACCAGCGGGTCCATGCTTTCAAATGCCACCTTGGTCCCATCGCCGGAAAGCACCGGGCCATATCCCTCCGCCCTTGCGCCGTTTGCATCAATCGAGGCCAGAGATGTTGTCCCCAGCAAGAGATCGCGTACGAAAACGCTTTCAAGGCGGTCGCAACGCGGCGGGCACTCAACGAGGTTATCGATCGGCGATGACTCGTCGATTGTCGATAGGAGATTGGTCGCGTCAGACTCGAATGCAATGAACCTGCCGTCTGCGGAGATGGAGGGAGTTTCGCTACTCGCATTGGGAGCTTCAGCATTCCATCCAACCGAAACGAGGGTTAGCGATCCCAACGCAAGGTCGTAGCGATAGACCCCGAGGACTGGCGTTCCAGGAATGCCCTGGCGGAAAGCCACGAACCGACCGTCCGAAGAGATTGCCGATTCATAGGCATCTCCCTCGAACGAAGACACCCACGTGGTCGTCCCCTCACTCAGATTACGGACAAAGATGTCGGGCCTACCGTTGCTGTCTTCAGTGCCCATGGACCCGAAACATCCGAAGGCAATAACATTGCCATTGCCTGAAATCGATGGGCCGATACCGAAATCGAAACCACAGGACCCATCGCGATGTACTCCGTCAGCGTCTACCGAGACCAAGTCGAGCTTGCGAGTAACCCGGTCGAACCGATAAACGTCCGGCCTAATGCTGTCGTCAGCAGGATGGAGATGAGTCGACGCGGACTGAAAAGCTATGAACCGACCGTCTCCGCTAATGGACGGCAATTCGGCATACAGATTATTACCTTCGGTGCCCGTGGAGGTGACCGACACTCTTTCAAATGAACCTGTTTCCGCTATTGCAAGAGGCAGAGAGCAAAGGACCGCGCCAACGAGGATGGGGATGAGCAACCTGCGGCGGTTCATACCTATAGGTTCGCCACTCTGGCGCGTAATCCTGCCTTCCAAGACATTATTTAGACAAGGAAGTGGTACGATATCTTGTACCATTTTAGGAGGTTTTATGTCCGTCACCGCCAGTGAGGCCCGCAAGAACCTGTTCCCGCTGATCGAGCAGGTCAATAATGACCGCCGTCCGGTGGAGATCACATCGAAGCGTGGAGATGCCGTCCTCATGTCGCGAGCTGACTACGATGCCCTCCAGGAAACCGCCTATCTCCTGCGTGTTCCCGCGAACGCCCAACACCTCCTCGATAGCCTCCTACAAGCCAGGGCGGGCGAACGAGATGAGCACGACCTGGCCTGATGCGCCTTGTCTTTACCCCGAACGGCTGGGCCGACTACCTGTACTGGCAGACGGCCGACCGCGCCACATTGAAGCGAGTGAATCGCCTCATCGAAGACGCCCTGCGCGATCCATTTGCAGGCATCGGCAAGCCCGAACCACTTCGTCACGTGCTCAAGGGCTGCTGGTCCCGGCGCATCGATGAGGAACACCGGCTTGTGTACCTCTTTGACGCCGACGACCTCGTCGTCCTGCAGGCTCGATATCACTACGAGCGTTAGTGGACGCCGGCTTTTGACGGTCGCACCCGTAGCGCCATGCCACGTCATGGATCACCCATTTTCCAACGACGCCTAAGGGAGTTTGGCAAGTCTCCTGTAAACGATTGCCGCGTCCCTGGCTTCGGCCAGCCCGACGTAGCACTCGCTTGCCGGATCCCCAAAATAAGGGTGCCGCCTGAGCCAGATTCGTTCTGTTTGCGAGACCTCCACCGCTTGCTCGTCAGGGTCCTCAATGAGCGACAGGAGGAACGCAGTATCTCGTCGCTGCACCTCGGGTTGATCGGCAACAGCGATCGCGCGCACCTTGACGAGCAGCGCGCCGAGCAGGTTCGGAATCGGTAAGAGTCCGCTCCGCGAGCGGGTCTTGATTTCGACATCTCGCCTTCGACGAAGCGCTTGAGTTCCACCTGGTACACGAACCGTACGAGCCCCCAGCGCGGTCTTAAGATCAGCGCGTTCCCCGATCCCGTCGGGTCCGAGCACATCAATGCTAACCGTGCCGCGCACGAAACGATGGCCTATCCCCGTCGACGAGATTCCATCAAGCTCATATCCTCTAGTCAGCAGGGCACGACTTACTCTCTTTGTCCCGTCGGTGACAGCGCGCGCGTTGACCAAAACATCAGCATCTCGACTCGGTCGAACCTGTTCGCGACCGAGCTCCCATCCCAGGACCACGACCATTTGAGCCCCAATAAGAACCCACGGCGCTGGCGGTGTTTCAGCCAGGAGCATGAGCTCAGTCCACATCTCGTGGAACTCGTCGCCGAGGTCCGGAATCTTGATCAAGAACAACACTTCTGCAGAAATTGGACCGCGGCCCCCGCAACCCGCGGATCTTCGTCATCGATGAGGTCGGCGGCGATAACCGCCAGCGGTGCCTCGTCGAAGTGACTCAAGATCCAAGGATGGGAAGGGACCCGGAGGATCAGATTCGCCTTGTCAGGCTCGCGATCCGGCCTGAAACGCTGCTCGATCTTGTGTAGCTGATTCTGATCTGCGTACGCGTCAAGTTGCTGTCCGACAGAAATAACATTGAGCTCAAGGTGGGCGACGGACAGCCCCGAAAGAACTAGCGAAAAACCTCCCACAAGCTTGGCGATGTCACTGGGGAGCACGTACCATCGATAAACCCTCGATCGGAGTTCGCCATAGCGAAGCCCTCGAATAGCTACCTCGTGATTACGGGCCCTTCGCTTAAGCCGAGCGAGGACGGTGGGATCTACCCACGAAGGACGTTCCCCAGAAAGAAGCGCTAGAAGTGCCCAAGAGTTGGATGCCTTGAGCGGACGACCCGCCTGTCCACGACGAGCCGCATCCGGTATTCCATCCAGGATCCAACTCCGGCCGACCTTATGGCCATCGAGCCGACCCGCCTGGAGCAATGCTCGGACCCGTTGCTCGCTGATACTAAGTCGTCGAGCTGCCTCCTGGACCGTAATCTCTCTCATGTCCACCTAAATACTGCGCTAACGCAATAGTTATGTCAATAGACACCCAGAACATACCTCAATCGATGTCGGTGAGAATGAGGCCCCGTCCCTCACAGGCTTCGCACTTTGTTGAGAAGGCTTCTAGCAATCCGTCGGAGATCCTCTTTCGAGTCATTTGGACTAATCCCAGATCCGAGATCTCGGAGATCTGCGTTCGAGTCTTGTCACGGGCGAGACTTTGCTTGAAGGATCGGATCAATTCATCACGATTGCGTTCGTACATCATGTCGATGAAATCGATGACGATGATGCCCCCCATGTCGCGCAGCCGAAGTTGTTTGGCGACTTCCTCGGATGCTTCGAGGTTGGTCTTAAGAACCGTTTCCTCTAATGAGGTTTTGCCCACGAATTTGCCGCTGTTTACATCGATGACAGTCAT
>JBDSRR010000109.1:0-2510 GCA_039929185.1 Actinomycetota bacterium | reverse complement strand
GTCTGCAGCGAATTGGGATGGGCGCTCGGCGCTCTTTGGACCATAAACGATCAAGGCGACAAACTCCGATGCCTCGAAGTCTGGCACGAGTCAGAAGGTATGAATGAATTTGCCGCGGCCAGTCTTGGAGCTGAGTTTGGCCGCGGCATCGAGTTGCCTGGTCGGGTTTGGCAAGACGACCAGCCAGCCTGGATAGCCGACGTTGCCCAAGATAACAATTTCTCCCGGGCGGATCACGCGGACAAAGCGGGGCTACATGCAGCTTTCGGTGTCCCGATCCGTTCTGCTGGCAACATCCTTGGCGTTGTTGAGTTCTTCAGCCACGAGATCCTTCCGCAGGATGATGCGCTGCTCGAGATGATGGATTCTATTGCGCTGCAGATGGGCCAGTTCATCCGAAGACGCGCGGCAGAAGACCTCCTCAAGGTGCGTAACGATAAGGTCCAGTTGCTATCCGAGGCAGGGGTCCTTCTTGCGTCGTCATCGGACCTTAACAAGGTGTTAAACAAGATGTGCAACCTTGTGGTCCAAGACCTTGCCGACTGGTGCGCCTTCGACCTGACGGAAGAAAACGGCTCTATCTGTACGGAGGTCCATCTTCACAGAGACAACGTCAAGGCCGAGATGGCGATTGAGATGCACAGAGATTATTCTCCGCGCTCAACAGACACGTTCGGATCGGCGGAAGTTGTAAGGACGGGTACGCCTAAGTTTCATCCATCCATTTCACCTGAACTGATCGACACCGTGGGTCGGGACCCGCGACATATCGAGATGCTGCGTGCACTTGGTTTTGCATCTCAGATCATCGTGCCTCTTCGGGTCAGGGGCCGCATCTTGGGCACGATCAATTTAGTGCGATCCGACTCGTCGCCGCAGTATGCAGAAGAGGACCTGGAACTGGCGCAAGAATTGGCCGACCGAACTGCGTTGGCCATAGACAACATCCGCCTGAATGCAACGCAGAGATACATTGCGGCCACTCTTCAGGATGGTCTTAGGCCGAGGTTGGTTGAGAAGATACCGGGAACCGACGTCGCCGTTCGCTACACGGCCGCCGGCGAAGGAGTCGAGATGGGCGGAGACTTTTACGATGTCTTCTCTTACGGACAGAAGCACTGGGCTGTCGTGATTGGGGACGTTTCCGGTAAAGGGGCCCGAGCCGCTGCCTTGACGCCGCTCATTAAGTACACCGTGCGAAGCGAGGCCGTGCAGGAAAGCGAACCCAGGCGAATACTCGCCAAGCTCAACGAGGCGGTGCTGCAGCAAAGCGGTGAGGACCAATTTTGCACGGTGGCCTTTATGCGAATGGACCAACAGGACGATGCGATGTACGTTACAACAGTCTGTGCCGGACACCCCCGTCCTTTGATCCTGCGCTCGGACGGCCAAGTCGAACGCTTAGGTGGTTCGGGCACGATGCTCGGTGCGGTAGCCGACATCGAAGTCACCGAACATCTTGCCTACGCTCGAGCAGGCGACGCCGTGGTCCTTTTCACTGACGGTGCGATCGAGGCCCGCGCCGACGGCACGGACTTTGGGGAAGGGGGCCTCATCGATGCGCTGCGCCAGTGCTCGGGCCTTAGTGCCCAAGCAATAGCCGAACGTTTAGAGCAGCGCATTATCGAGTATTCTCAAGCTCCATTACTTGACGATATGGTTCTTTTGGTTGTAAAACTTCTTGACTAGAGTTGCGCTCACACAATATGGAGGTTTGATTGGAGATCGGTTTAGAAAGCAGAGTCCAGGACGATTGGACCGTCTTGGTCGTCAAAGGGGAGGTCGATATCTATACTGCCCCAAATTTTCGCGCGGAACTGATCAGGCTGATCGACCAAGGTGCCAATCGCTTAGTTCTGGATCTCCTCGGAGTGGATTTCATGGATTCCACGGGCCTGTCTGTTTTGCTGTCGGGAAAGAAGCGAACGAATGAGGCCAATGGTGACCTCAAGCTCGTTTGTACCGACGGTGCCGTTCGCAAGATCCTGACCGTAACCGGCCTCGACAAGATCTTCTCCCTCTACCCTTCTGTTGAGACCGCCATCTCAAAGGTTTAAAACCAGACGATCCTGGGCATGAACTTCTCGAATCCACCGAGCAGAAGGGATATCGAGATGGGCGAGAAGATCGATGAAGTCACCGGCAGAGCCAAGGAAGCTCTGGGCGACCTGACCGACAACAAGGAACTCCAGCGTGAGGGCCAGCTCGACCGGGCAGGCGCAGACATCAAGCGCAAACTGACCGACCTTAGCGACAAAGCTGAGGATGGCGTAGATGCCGTCAAAGACAAAGCTGACGACGTTCTAGATCGATCGGAGAACTAGAAATGGGCCCATTGGTACTTGTTCTTCTACTTGCCCTTGTTCTCTTCGGTGCAGGTTTCGCCGTCAAGATCTTGTGGTACGTAGCCTTGATAATGTTGGTTGTTTGGGTCGCCGGGTTCTTTAGTCGGGGATCCGGGGCCAGATGGTACCGCTGGTAACAAGTTTTAAGAGTTGGCCTTGTGGAAT
>JBDSRR010000108.1:0-12728 GCA_039929185.1 Actinomycetota bacterium | reverse complement strand
TTGGGGTAAGCGTTGCACTGTGTCGGTCGCTCAGCTCACCGAGGAGGTATCGATCATTGAATATGAATAGCCGTTTAGCACGCCAATGCAACCGACCTCCTTCGGCGGCGGCTGAGCGCCAAAGTCGTTATGTAGACCTTTGGTTTGGCCCAATGATTCAGGGCCCTTCTTTGAAACGCCGCATAAGTAAGAGTTAGGCAGACCAAGAGAGACAACATGCCCTTTACGCCCTTCCATTTCGGCCCTGGCGCACTCGTTAAGTCAGCGACGCCGTCTCGGTTTTCTTTCACCGCCTTCGTTGCGACACAGGTCGTGATCGATCTGGAACCGCTCTACTTTCTTGTCATAAATGAGCCACCAGTGCACAGGTTCTTCCACTCGATTCTGGGATCTCTCATCGCGGCCGCTTTCGTCGCGTCCGCGATGCTCGTCGCCGCCAGGATCTTTCTGGCACTTTGGCCAGGTCTGCCGAGAGCCTTGGTGCAAGAGTTTGCGCCCAAACCCATCCTGTGGGGAGCGGCGATTGGAGGGCTTTCTCATGTATTTCTGGACTACCTAATGCATCCGGACATTCGCCCCTTCTATCCCGCAAGCATCGGAGATGGGCTCAATGGTCTCGTCAGCGTCCCCCTCGTCTATATCGCATGCGTCGTTTGCGGAGTTTTCGGTATCGGAGTTCTTTGGTGGAGAACGGGTCGTGCTGGGTAACTCGGCGTGAGAGGCGACCGCAGTTCCCTCTGCGGACATGCAGCGCCTCAGCGTCAGGAGTCGTTATGCCGACTGACCATCGAAGTGATCAAAGCGAGAGGATGACGCTCTCTGCGATAGCAACGATTTGTTCCGCGGATCGCAAGGCTGAAATAGCTCGCTGTTTAGAGATCGGTGCGGCGTCGTATTCCGCGAGAGTTTTGAGCGGTAGCAGTTTTCTCAAGTATCGAGCCGCCTCGGCTCCTTCTCGCCCGCTGGCGCCAAGAGCCTTGATCGCCATGGAATGGTCGGGCCCTGACGAGCGGATGCCTTGCCGTGCCCCGCTGATCGCGTCGGCTGCATTGATGCCGGCATGGACCGCGAGACTGACTGCAGCATCGGACCAACCAGATTCAAGACTCTCCTGCGCCGCTTCTAGATACTGACTTGCCTTGGCCAGATATAACTTTGCCCCTGCAGCGGTGAGCCTTCGCGACGCGCCGGTGGTGGGCACCATCAGATCTGGTTCAGTGGCTTGCCCGCCAGCATGATGCCCTCCTCTGAAATCGAATTCCAGGGGGGTCGATTCGATCGCATAAGGGTCCGCACTTCCTCCTCGGCCACTTCGAGCAAGTTGATCCGGTTGCCCGACAAAGTCCTTGCTTCGTCAACCCAATCGCCCAGAGATATCCACCAAGCGGAGTTTTCGTCATCGACGGCCGAAGGTCGTATGACCAGGACGTCGATGTCGCTTCCCGCTGTCACCTGGCCTCTAACGATAGACCCGAAAAGGGTCAGGTTTATTGGGGGCGGTCCGATTGCCTTTGTCCGCTCCTTTAGTGCTGCGATCAATGTGTCCTTCATTTCGAGCAGTTCAAGTAGTGACTTTGATACCAGGTTCTGCGGCACGAGCCGAAGCAGGATTGATGGTGGGACTTCGGACTTCTCCACTATTCCAAGTTCGATCAGGGAAGGAAGTAGCCGGGAAACCTGGGCCGGACTCACATTGGCTAGATCCGCAAGCGTCCGAAGACTGAGAGGAGACCCCGCCCTGGTTAGGACGGAGAGGAGTTTTCCTTGAGCGCCTGGTATCAAAGCCTCAATGGGGTGAATCATGTCCATGGTCCAAGGGTATGGCGTAGCGCGCAAAAATGCAACAGATGTTTCTTAAATGAGGTGAAGTCGGCTCTAAACTACGCTAACGAACGCGCCGGTGTCCCGCAGGGCGGCGATTATCCAACCCTGGGGGACTTTGGTAGCCGGAGGCGCCGAGCATGGGCGAGCCTTTGTGATACTTTTCACGTGCCCATGCCTGACGGTTTCTTTGGTTCCTATCTCACGCTCGCCATCTTCGGTGGCAGTGTCTTCGTGCTGGTCGGGGGCACTTTGGGGCTCAACAAGCTGATAGCGCCTCGGGTATATCGAGAAGAGAAGTACATGACATACGAATGTGGCGTCGATCCCGTCGGTGGTGGGTGGTCGCAGATGACCGTGCGGTATTACATATTTGCCCTGTTGTTCGTCATCTTCGACGTTGAGGCCGTGTTTCTGTTCCCGTGGGCGGTTGTTTTCGAGCGCCTAGGGGTGTTTGCTTTCGTTGAGATGATGATCTTCATAGTCATATTGGCCCTTGGCCTTGCTTATGCCTGGCGAAAGAAAGTATTGGACTGGCTCTAATGACCCATTCCAGCCCAGTCCAGCGCATCAAGCTGCCTAAGCCAGTCTCCTATCTGCTTAATTGGAGTCGCAAATATTCGCTATGGATGTTCCAGTTTGGTCTTGCCTGCTGCTCCATCGAGTTCATCGCGTCCGCAATGCCCAAACACGACATCATGCGCCTCGGCGTCATCCCTTTCCCAGCCTCTCCAAGGCAGGCCGACCTTATGGTTGTTGCCGGAACGGTCACCGACAAGATGGCCCCCGCCATCAGGCGGGTTTACGAGCAGATGCCAGAGCCTAAGTACGTCATCTCTATGGGGTCGTGCTCGAATTGTGGTGGTCCGTATTGGGATTCTTATAGCGTGACGAAGGGTGTCGATCAGATCCTTCCAGTAGATGTTTACGTCCCCGGCTGTCCGCCTAGGCCGGAGGCGCTGTTGCACGGAATAATCCGTCTGCAGAACATGATCCAGGGCGAAAACATTTCGGAGAAGTGGCGTGGCAGCGAAATCAACTCAAAGATCCCTCAAGTCATCGGTACGGGTCGAGCCGGCGGAATTTAGCCAACTCGTCTCCTCCCGATTGGGCGATGCCGCCGGTGCGGCGCAACTTGAGCATGACCGTGTGGTTATCACGGTCGATAAAGCGCGGGTTGTCGATGTTGTGCGCACTTTGAAAACCGATCCCGAACTTAATTGCAATTACTTCACTTTCTTATCTGCTGTTGATTGGCAAGATGAAGGCTTCGAAGTCTTGATAGCGCTTTACTCGACGGTGAACCTAAATACGGTTGTCATCAGAGTCCTTTTGTCTAAGGACGAACCATCAATGTCAACCATCACTGGCATTTACGGGGGCGCTAACTGGCACGAACGCGAATGCGCTGAGATGTTTGGCATCACCTTTGAAGGGCATCCGTATCCGAAGAACTTGTATCTGCCAGATGATTTCGAGGGACACCCTCTATTGAAGAGTTTCAAATTGGCGAGCCGGACCTACAAGCCATGGCCCTGAGCCAAAGATCCAGAAGAAGCCGCTGGAGGTGGCCGCTAATGGTTACCGAAGCGCGACTGACTGGTGCCGGAGAGTTAAGAACTGAGGAGATGGTGCTCAACATCGGCCCCCAGCACCCTGCCACCCACGGTGTCCTGCGAGTAAGGGTCCTGCTCGACGGCGAGAGGATAATCGAGGGCGAGCCAATAATCGGCTACATGCATCGCGGCCACGAGAAACTTCTCGAGCAGCGCGATTTTCGCCAGATCACCAACTTGCTATCGCGTATGGATTGGCTGAGCGGTATCAACAACGAGATCCCGGCGTCGGTTGCCGTCGAGAAATTGATGGAGATCGAGGTGCCCCGTCGTGCGCAGTATCTGCGAGTCATCCTTGCTGAGATGAACCGCATCATGAACCACCTGATGTTCACCGGTTCCTTCGGTCTCGAACTCGGTGCCACCACTCCAGTCATGTATGCGTTTCGTGAACGAGAAGAACTTTCCACGGCGATGGAGATGGTCACCGGCGGCCGTATGCATTTCGGCTTCATACGCCCCGGCGGCTTGAAAGAAGATGTGCCGCGCGGTTTTGTCGAAGCCACGCGCAAGGCCATCCGGCAACTGGTGGCCGCCATTCCAACTTACGAGGACCTGTTGGCTGGCAACGAGATCTTCAAACAGCGCACCGTCGGCGTTGGCATCTTGCCTGCTGACTTGGCGTTGGATCATGGCGTTAGCGGCCCCCTTCTTCGTGGAAGCGGCGTCAGTTACGATGTCCGTAAGGCTGATCCGTACCTCGTTTACGACGAATTCGACTTCGACGTTCCTCTGGGCGCGACTGGTGACTCTTTCGACCGGTATTGGGTACTCATCCAGGAAATGAAGGAGTCCGCCAAGATCATCGAGCAGGCGCTTGATGGCCTGCCGTCGGGTTCGCATCTTGGCCAGGTCCCCAAAAAACTGTCGCTTCCTAAAGGTGAGATCTATTCTCGTGCGGAGAACCCGTTGGGCGAGTTGGGCTACTACCTGATTTCAGACGGCGACGCCAAGCCCTACAGGATGAAAGTTCGTACTCCATCATTCTCAAACGTCAGCGTTATCCCGCATATGCTTCGCGGACTGTATCTGCCTGACATGATCGCGGTTCTGGGAAGCATGTTTTTCGTTGTGGGAGACATCGATCGCTGATGACTGAGATCCTTCAAGACATATTCGCGAACGACTTCGTCATCTTGGGACTTAAGGTCGGGGTCTTGCTTATCCTGCTTCCAGCAACATTGGTGCTGGGTTGGGTGGAGCTGAAGCTTGGTGCCCATATGCAACATCGAGTTGGGCCAATGTACCCGGGTGGCTTTCATGGATGGGCACAGACCCTTGCCGACGGCATCAAGTTCGTGATGAAGGAAGACATCATCCCAAAGGCGGCTGACAAGTTCGTTTTCTCACTCGTGCCCTTCATCACCATGCTAGGTTCGGCTCTCATCTTCGTTGTTGTTCCGATCGGCCCCAAGTTAGTCATCGAGGATCTCGATGTCGGCATCTTCTATGTCATGGCTGCCTCTTCCATCGGTGTGATCGGTGTCTTGATGGCCGGGTGGTCTTCAGCTAACAAATATTCATTGATGGGTGCCCTGCGAGCTGCGGCGCAGCTGATCGCTTATGAATTGCCCCTGGTCTTGACTGCCGTAGCCATCGTGATGCAAGCGAACTCGATGTCGCTCGTTGACATCGTCGAAGCACAGCGCAATTACCTGGGTATCGGACTTCCGTTCCTCGTTGGGCCTGGCCTCTTGGGGTTTTTCATCTTCCTCACTGCTTCGACCGCGGAGTTGACTCGGCCCCCATTCGACATGCCTGTCGCCGAGGCGGAGCTCATCACCGGTCCATTCACCGAATACACGGGTATCCGTTTCGCGTTCAGTCTGTTCGCTGCTGAATACATCTCGATGATCGGCCTAGCCGCTGTTGCGACAACGCTATTCCTGGGTGGATACCTTCCGCCCATCAAGGCGTTGAGCGGTCTGCCCGTACCCGGACCCCTATGGTTCATGGCGAAGATGTCAACGATCTTGTTTCTCCTCATCTGGGTGCGTTGGACTTATCCTCGGCTTCGTGAGGATCAGTTGCAGAAGTTCGCTTGGAAAGTGCTCATCCCGCTGTCGCTGGTCAACATCTTCGTGACCGGGGCCCTGAAACTAACGGCTTGGTTCTAGATGGATCAACTTATCGAATCGCCATCGCATAAGAGGACGACATATGGAACTGGGCTGCTCAAAGGACTTGCTATCACCATGCGTCATTTGCTGTCTCGCTCGGTAACTGTGCACTATCCGGATGAGCGCGACGTTCTTCCGTCCCGCAGTCGAGGTGTTATTGCTCTTAAGACCGAAAACTGCACGGTTTGCATGCTGTGCGCTCGAGAGTGCCCCGACTGGTGCATCTATATCGAGGGCCACAAAGAGTCACGTCAGCCAGCCGTTGAGGGAAAGCGCGCCAAGAAGTTCAACGTCCTAGATCGTTTCGCGATCGACTACGCCTTATGTATGTACTGCGGCATCTGCGTCGAGGTCTGCCCGTATGACGCGTTGTTTTGGAGTCCGGAGTATGAATATGCCGAACACGACATCGTCGAATTGACGCATGAGATTGATCGCCTAAACGGATGGATGTACAAGGTCCTTCCTCCGGTTCCATTGGACGAGGGTGCTATGGGCCCTGAGTTCAAGGTGGCCGCCCTTCCCGCAGCAGCGGCAATTTCGGCCCCGGTTGTAGAAGCGGCCCCGGTTGCAGAAGCGGCCCCGGTTGCAGAGAGCGCCGGAGTGTCTGATGAAGAAGCGGCCGCCGTGCGTACGAAAGTTTACGAAGAAGAGATGGCGAAGGGTTCGGATCCGCGTGTTGCCGAAGGTCGTGCCAAGGCCGCTGAGATGCGCGCCCGCAAAGGCACGAAGGGGCCGGGCTGAATGACTAAGGTTGTTTTCGCGATCGTTGCTGCCACGATGGCCTTCGGGGCAGTGCGGTTAGTAACCACCAAGAACCTAGTGCACGGTGCCCTTTATCTGGTGATAACGCTTCTTGGTGCCGCCGTCGTTTTCCTACTCACCCTTGCTGAGTTCGTGGCTTGGGTGCAGGTGCTCATCTATGTTGGGGCAGTGATCGTGCTATTGCTGTTTGGTCTGATGCTCACACGCGCGCCCATAGGCAAGACGGCGCTCGATAACTCGCAACGGGGCATCGCCGCTTTGGTTGCTGGGGGTCTCTTCCTCCTTATTTCAACAGTTACTTGGACCGCCTTCGATTCCCAGCGCATCGAGTTCATCGAACCGACCACCTCGGTGCAGTTGGGCGAGGAGCTTTTCACCAAAATGGTCCTGCCATTCGAGATAGTTTCGGTTCTGCTATTGGCAGCGTTAGTAGGGGCGGTCATTTTGGCGAAGAGGGACGACTGATGCCTGTTCAGTGGCTGTTGTTGCTCTCGGCGTTCCTGTTTTCAGTGGGCGTCTACGGAGTTTTGGCGCGTCGCAATGCAGTGATCGTGCTCATGTCGATCGAACTGATGTTGAATGCGGTCAACCTGAACTTGGTTGGGTTCAACGCCATGTTGCAGGATCGGGCCTTGGTCGGCCAATTGTTCGCGTTATTTGTCATTACCATCGCCGCTGCGGAACTTGGCGTTGGGCTTGCGATCGTCATCTTGGTTTACCGAAATCGCACGACGGTTTCGATCGATGAAGTGAGCCTGATGAAATGGTAAGCCCAGAAGGGATCGCGTCTTGGGCGCCCTGGATAGCCATCCTGCCTTACGTTTCTTTCTTCTTGATCTTGTTCTTCGGGAAGCGGCTTCGTGGCAAGGGGGCCGAGATCGGGATAACTGCCGTTCTAGGTTCGCTCGTCCTTTCGATCGGAGCGTTTTTCCAAACGACAGGGCGCATAGCTAGCGACGAACACTTCGAAGGGTTCGAGCACAGCATTGGCTGGCTTCGATTCGGATCTGACAAGATCGTAGAGCTTGGTTATCGCCTCGACGGCCTTGCCGTGGTCATGTTGTTGGTGGTGTGTTTCGTCGCCCTGATGGTTCACATCTATTCCACCGCTTACATGAAGGGCGAAGTACGCTACACCTTCTACTTCGCCGCGCTGTCACTGTTCACTGGCTCGATGTTGAACCTGGTTCTTGCCAACAACCTTTTGCAGTTGCTACTTGGCTGGGAGGGCGTTGGCGTCTGTTCCTATTTCCTCATCGGTCATTATTGGGAGGAGCGTGAGAACTCGAACGCCGCCATCAAGGCTTTTCTCACAACTAGGATCGGCGACATCGGGTTTATGTTCGGCATTTTTGTCCTGTTCTTTGCCGCCAAGAGTTTCAATATCGGACGCATCACCGAGTTGGTGGCACATGGCGAGATCGCCAAAGGCACTCTGACTGTAGCGGCGATCCTGTTGTTCTTTGGTGCCATCGGCAAGTCTGCCCAAGTACCTCTTCATGTTTGGCTCCCCGATGCGATGGCTGGTCCCACTCCGGTTTCGGCACTCATCCATGCCGCCACCATGGTTGTTGCGGGCGTGTACTTGGTTGCCAGGATGTATTCGGTATTCAACGCATCTGCGACCGCTTTGAATGAAGTAGCAATCATTGGCGCCATCACCATGCTGATTGCCGCCCTGCTAGCGCTCGTACAAGACGACATCAAACGTGTGCTTGCTTATTCCACGATTTCTCAACTCGCTTACATGATCGCCGGTCTGGGTGTCGGCGCATACACGGGCAGTGTCTTTCACATCTGGACGCATGCTTGGTTCAAGGCTCTACTGTTCCTGGGCGCAGGTTCGGTTATCCACGCCGTTCATTCAAACAAAATGAGCGAAATGGGCGGGCTGAAAGACAAGATGCCGATCACCTATCGCACGTACATGATTGGTGGCCTTGCGCTTGCAGGGTTTCCACCTTTAGCGGGTTTCTTCTCGAAGGACGAGATCGTGCTCGGCGCATTCGAACTTGGCCGCCACGGTAGTACGGTCGGGTGGTTCGTGTTCATAACCATGATCGTCACGGCATTCCTTACCGCCGCGTACACCGCGCGGATGTTGGCATTGACATTCTTCGGCAAACCGAAATACGACGCAGCCCACGTTCACCCCCATGAATCGCCGCGAGCCATGACCGTGCCTCTTGTTCTTCTAGCCATCCTTGCTGTTGTCGGAGGATTCGTGGGCTTGCCTGGTAAAGCGAACTTATTCGGCAAATGGGTGCATTTTGGCGAGGAGCATTCTGCATTCAGCCTTGGGATAGCTGCGTTTTCGACAGCTGTCGCTTTGGCTGGATTCGCTGTTGGCTGGAGCATCTTCCGACGCGGAAGGACCAACGTCGATTTTGCCAAAGGACCTTTCGGTTGGTTCTATCGGTTACTGCAAAACAAGTATTACGTTGACGAGTTTTACATGGGTGTAATCGTGCGCCCGATCCGCGATACAGTCTCGAAGTTCGCCTACTGGCACAATCAGAATGTTCTTGATGGCATCGTGAATGCCGCAGGTTCTTTGACGGTTCTGCTTGGAAAGGGCACCTATCGCAACTTTGACCAAAGGCTCATCGATGGGGCCGTGAATGGTTCGGCACGTCTTACCGGGCTCTTCGGCGGCAAACTCAAGTTTTGGCAATCTGGCAACGTTCAGCTTTATGCAGGCATCTTGTTCACCGGCATCGGTTTGTTCGTCGGTGTGTTCTTAGTCGTTCGATGATTTCTTGGGAGGCATGAATGGATTGGGTTAGAGAATGGGGCATCACCCTTGCGGTGTTTCTCCCCGTCATTGGCATCGTAGCGATGATGCTTGTTCCGAAAGAGAAGGAGAGTATCCATAAGTTCTTGGCTCTCGCCGCATCGGGGGCAGCCTTGGGTATGGGACTGCTGGTTCTGGGCGTGTATCAGTTTGGCGCAAGCGGTATGCAGCTACAGAAGAGTCTGTCGTGGATCCCCTCGATAGGCGCTCGTTATCACGTTGGACTTGATGGCATCGCCCTTCCACTTTTCGTGTTGAGCCTGCTCGTGACATTCCTCTGCATGATCTACGCGCTGTGGCACCTGCCCGAACCAGGTAATCCCAAACTGTTCCTGGCCCTTTGTCTTCTGCTTGAAACAGGCATGACCGGCACATTCATCGCGCTCGACCTCATCTTGTTCTTCGTCTTCTGGGAGCTGGTTTTGGTTCCGATGTATTTCCTCATCGGCATCTGGGGCGGCCCGAGACGCGAGTACGCCGCCATCAAGTTCTTCCTGTACACATTGTTCGGAAGCGTGTTCATGCTTTTAGGTTTCCTGGCACTTTATTTCCAGTCCGATGTTCCCGGCGTTGGGCATACGTTTGACATCCTTGCCTTACAGCAACAGGGCGTTTTAGGTATGTCGATAGGTTTGGCCAACCTAATCTTTGGGGGCCTTGCTCTTGGCTTTGCCATCAAAGTTCCGATGTGGCCCTTCCACACATGGCTTCCCGATGCTCATACCGAGGCACCGACCATCGGCAGCGTCCTGCTTGCAGCAGTCCTGTTGAAGATGGGTACGTACGGATTCCTTCGTATCGCTATACCGATACTTCCTGAATCTGCGCGCACGTTTGCTCCGGTGATCGGCATCCTTGCAGCCATCGCGATCATCTATGGTGCTCTTAACTGCTTGGCACAGACCGACCTGAAGCGCATGATCGCGTTCTCATCAGTAGGTCATATGGGTTTCGTGATGCTGGCTATCGCAACGATGACTGACGTTGGTTTCAACGCTGCCGTATACGGGATGGTCGCGCATGGTGTCATCACTGGGATGTTGTTCTTCCTCGCTGGTTCCATCCATGAGCGCTATCACACACGCGAGATCCCTGAACTCGGCGGCATGGCACTCAAGCTCCCGATCCTTGCTGGGTTGTTGGCGTTCTCATCGATCGCATCGCTGGGCCTGCCTGGGCTGGCCGGGTTCTGGGGAGAGGTCTTTGCATTGCTGAGTGCATATAGCCCGCTCGAAGGTCTAAATACCGACATCTTCAGAACGTTAATGGTTGCAGGGGGAGTGGGCACGGTGTTGACCGCAGGTTATTTCCTGTGGATGCTTCAACGCGTGAATCTAGGCAAAGTGTCTGACCGTTGGAAGGACAAAACTTTCGCGGACGTTCATCCCATCGAGCTTGCCGCATGGGCCCCCTTGTTGGTGCTCACGTTGGTCCTTGGCCTTTTCCCAAGCTTGATGTTCGACGTGACGAATGACTCTTCGGTCAATCTACAAAGACAAGTTGAAGTCACTGGGTCTGACGCGGTCGCGAACCGTTGAGCTTCGACTTCGTAGCGTTAGCTCCCGAAATCATACTGACCGTTTTCTTGTGCGCGGCGCTCGTTGTCGACCTGTTCTTGCCCAAGGAGCGCAAGGGATTGGTGATGCCTGTTGCATTCATAGGCGTGCTGCTAACCCTTGCTGCGGTGTTGAATCTGGTGGGCGACAACCGAGAAACTCTTGCTGGAATGTTCGTTGTCGATCAGTTCGCTGTGCTGTTCAAAGCGGTGTTTTGCGTAGCGGCTCTTATCGTTTTTGCCATTTCCCATGATTACTTGAAGGAAGACAACATCCATCAAGGCGAGTACTACACGTTGCTGCTTTCCTCGCTGCTTGGCATGCTGACCATAGCGTCGAGCAGGGACCTCATCCCTATCTTCGTATCACTCGAACTCATCTCGGTACCCGCTTTCGTTTTAGCGGGCTTGCGCAAGTCAGACCTTCGATCGAACGAGGCCGCCCTCAAATTCTTTTTGTTCGGAGTCCTGTCAACCGCAATCATGCTTTATGGGATGTCACTGATCTATGGCGTGACTGGCACAACAAACCTTCAGGCGATCTCAGCAGTGCTGACCGCGGAGCCAGTATTACGCTCGATATCCGTACTCTCCATCTTCTTCATCATCGTTGGTTTCGGTTTCAAGATCTCCGCTTTCCCTTTCCAATGGTGGGTTCCAGATACCTATGAAGGTTCCCCCGTCCCCGTAGCGGCATTCCTGTCGGTGGCGTCGAAGACGGCCGGTTTCGTCGGGCTGCTCCAGATAATGTTTATCGCTTTTCAACCCCTAGCCGATGTGTGGCGGCCATTTCTAGCCATAGTGGCTGTGCTTACGATGACTTTCGGCAACCTCGTTGCCTTGCAACAGCGCAACATCATCCGCCTCTTGGCATATTCCTCGATAGCTCAGGCTGGATACATCTTGCTTCCGCTCGGCGTTGCCAGCGCGACTGACGTTGGTCTCAACAAACAGGCGTTTTCTGCCTCGATCCTTTACTTGCTCATTTATACATTCATGGAGACTGGAGCATTTGCTGCTGCGATCGCGTTCGGTCGCCGGGGCGGAGGTTACCTAGTTGAGAATTACTCGGGCGCGTTTGCGAAGGCTCCGGGACTCGCTATAGCCATGACTGTGTTCTTGTTCTCTTTGGCTGGGGTTCCCCCGTTCGCCGGGTGGGCCGCGAAACTGTTCGTGTTCTTGTCGGTTATCGCTGGTAAGTCGCTGGTTCTTGCTGTCTTCATGGCCCTGAACGCTGTGATCGCGCTCTATTACTATGCCGCCATCGTGAAGCGAATGTTCGGGGATGCGCCGAAGGAATCTGCCCGCATGCCCGTTCCAGCGCTACTCGGCAGCGCTATCGCTTTTGCCGCAACTGTGGTCGTGGTCGTTGGAGTGATGCCCGACCTGTTCGCACATGTCGCTTCGATATCAACATTGTTCTAGAACCGGGCTAGTGTTGTAGACATGAAAAACAATCTGAAGACTCTCGTACTCCTTTCTACTCTGGCTGGGCTACTCGTGGGCCTGGGTGCCACATTCGGTGGACGGTCCGGTGCAATGATCGGCCTTTTCTTCGCTGGGGCAATGAACATGGGGGCATATTGGTTCAGCGACAAGCTCGCACTTAAGATGAGTCGCGCCAAGCCAGTTTCGCAAACCGAAGCCCCGCAGCTCTACCTCGTTGTTGGCAAGCTTGCAGCGCAAGCAGGGCTGCCGATGCCGTCGCTACATGTCATCGCGTCCGAGCAGGCAAACGCATTCGCTACCGGACGCAATCCAAACCACGCAGCGGTGGCCGTAACCCAAGGAATCATGCAGCAGTTGAGTCCCGACGAACTCGAAGGTGTTTTGGCCCATGAACTTGCCCACATCCGAAACCGAGACATCCTGATCGCGTCAGTAGCGGCAACTCTCGCTGCGGCTGTCTCGTTCATCGCGACGATGGCCAGATGGGGCGCTATGTTTGGTGGGGGCGACGACGAAGACTCACCGGGTGGATTCGTTTCACTGATCGTTGCTTCGATCGTTGCTCCGCTTGCTGCATTGTTCATCCAGATGGGGATATCGAGGTCGCG
>JBDSRR010000107.1:0-1823 GCA_039929185.1 Actinomycetota bacterium | reverse complement strand
TTTTCATTCTTCGCCTTTCTCGCGGTACCAATCTAGCGTGTCTCGGAGCGATTCCTTCATGGGGATCTTCGGTCGCCAGCCTAACTGCGAAAGGATCTTCGTCCCATCGCCAACAAGCATCGCAGGATCACCAGGACGTGGATCTGAGTCTTCTTCAATTTCAACATCGCCAACAGTTGCGAATCCGATCAAGGTTTCGAGGATCTCGCGTATCTCTAGAGCCTCACCTGAACAAACGTTGTACACCTCGCCAGCGTTACCGTCCTCGATGATCCGCAGATAGGCACCAACAACATCACGCACGTCGAGAAAGTCTCTGCGAGCGCCCAGGTAGCCGACCTTCATCTTCTTGTCTCGGGTGCCTCGCTCGATCTCTACGATCTGATGGCAAAAGGCCCCGACCGAATAATGAGGACCCTGACCAGGGCCCGTGTGATTAAAGGACCTTGCGATCAACACTTGCATGCCATACCGCTGGTGCATCATGAGACCGATCTGCTCTTGGGCGATCTTGCTCAACGAATATGGCGTCATACCCAGCAAAGGGTCAACCTCGCGAAGCGGAGTTTCCTTCGGCTCGTACTGTTGCGCCGACCCGACAAGCAGAACCTTGGGGATGCCATGCTGATGCATGCCCTGAAGGAGATTCGAAGTTCCCAGGATGTTGGTGCGGTATGTAGCAGAAGGGTCCTCCCATGAAACGGGAACAGAAGCTTGGGCAGCCAAATGGATGACTGCGTCGATAGGCTGCTTAGACAAAACCGATTCGATGCTCGAAGGATCTTCAACATCAAGACGATCGGCATTCAATAGCGAGGTGGCGACGACCTCATGACCAGAGCCTTGAAGTAGGGGCACCAAGTGAGCCCCTACGAAGCCACTCGCTCCAGTAACTAGGACCCGCATGGAGCTCTAACGATTTTCGGTCGGAACAGGAATCGACTTTGGCTCCGGCGGCGAGGTTGCTCCCACGATCAAGATGCCAGCGATGATCATCGCGAGCCCTGCCCAGCGAAGACCTGGCACCCGCTCATCAAGTATGAACTTGGCGAACAACGTGGTCAGCAAATAAGTAAGACCAACGAATGGATAGGCGAAACTTAAGGGCACCCTCGATAGAACTATCAGCCATATGGCCGCCGAAACAGCGAATACGACCAATCCAGCCAGGACCTGGGGTGTCCTTAGCATCGCCATTACCAGTTGACCTGGCTTCCCTAACCTTGCGGCCCCGATGTAACCGACTTTTTCCATGCCAGTACGCAGGAGCAACTGCCCCGTCGTCGCAAGCGTGACGGAGATCAAGGCGATAGCGGAGGTCTTGAACATCATGGTCTTACCCTAACCCGTCGGACTGCTTGTTACCCCAAATTCCGCAGTCAGGGTCTTGACTTCATCGTCGTCGGGATCGAGTTCCCGCGCTCGCACAAGGGCGCGTATCGCCTTTTCGTTTTCGCCTGAGGCCTTGTATACCTTAACCAGGTTGATCCAGCCCGGAAGGAAGTCGTCTTTGATCGCCACTACTATCTCGAGGCGCTCGGCGGTGCGTCGCCTCAGTGCGACATCGGTCTTGTTGCTGTTGGCATAGTCATTCAGCATCAACGCATACCGATTATGCACGTCCCAATCGGTGGGATCATGGGCTACGGCTTTCTTCCACCAACGCTCTGCTTCGGTGAATCGTGTTGGGTCGATATCCTTGGCCCAGATGGTATGCACGCGAGCAACATTTAAGAATAGGAAGATGTTATTTGGCTGTTTTTCGAGCCCCCGAGAGTAGTAACCAAGCGCCTTCGTGAAATAGGCCTCTTTTTGCTTCAGAT
>JBDSRR010000106.1:0-30052 GCA_039929185.1 Actinomycetota bacterium | reverse complement strand
TACCGTCTTCGTCTCGCGGTTTGGGGGCGGGGCGATATTCGGCGTAGACCGCGTATAGCTTTGCGTTTGGGCCGGTTGCGAGGATCGGGATGGAAAGGTTGCGGAACTCCTGACCGGGAAACTGGCGAGGTATTGGCTCGAAGGCAACGGCTGGCAAAGGGGGCGACCACGTCAAGCCCCCGTCTATCGATCTGGAAGTCGACATCTCCTCCGGTGCTCCCACGACTCCGGCGACGTAATTGGACCAGATGGCATAAAAGGTGTTGGGGCTGATGGGATCGCCTCTCACGTCCACCCCGATCGTCAGGGGCTGAATGCCGGAGATCGGCAATGGAGCATCCGGCCAGGTTTTGCCACCGTCGGTTGATCGTTCACAGACGATCTGTTGCTTGGGCACGAAGACCACTATGACGTCCTGCGTCCAGCATGCGACCATGATTCCGGTCTGTCCATCCCCATCCGGTCCGGCGTTGTTAACGGCGAAGGTGTTCTTGTCATCGAGCAGGAATATCTGAGAGGCACCGTCGTATTTGTTGATGGGGATCCGAGGCCCCCAAGTCTTACCTGCTAACAGATCTTGGGGCGCCACGCTCTCCCAGATGTGCATCGTCATTCCCCATCCCATGCCGCCAGCAAAGTTCGGAGCATCCAGCACCATCGCATAGGCGTTGCCCTCGTCGTCGAATTGAACCCACACATCTGAGGTGGTGTATTCCTCGCCAACATCTCCCGACCCCCGAGGGTCGTAGGGGTCGTCCACGCCCGGGTCGTCGACGTCCTCGGAGCCGTTTCCTCCCTTAGCAGGGTCCTCGTCCGGGTAACAACTGTTGTTCGGCCATGATGACGGTGGTGCCTGTTCGGGAGGGCAGACGGCCAACTGTCCGAGGTCGGCCCATGTGATCCCCCCGTCGAAGGACACCATCGTGCCGATCTTGAAGTTGTATTCCGCCAGAGAGTCCGGGTCGCGATTGTAGAATTTCGAACCAGCCACGAGGATGTCAGGATTGGTGGGACTCTGAGCGATGTGCGGCTCAGAGTGAGACCGAAAACCAGAGGCTACGTTACTTGCGAGGTGCTCCTGCAGGCCCGGCGGGTCATCTACCCTCGGCGGGAACCGGCTACGCGTGAAGGCAGAGGCCTCCGCCGCGTAACTATCATTAGTGACGAGGTGATAGACAACCTGCACGAGGTAGTAACCGGATGCGTTTGGGATTACGACCCCCAGAGTAGTCGGGAAATCTGGTCCAGCTGCTGCGACTTGAGGCCCTCGCAACCCGGCAGCGTCGCTTCGATAGACATACAGACCGAAGAAACTACTGGGGTTGAGGGATGGGCGAAGGCCGACGCGTACCCCTCCGGTTCGCTGATCCCAGAAGGTCGCGGGGATGTCCACATTGAGCAAAGTGACGTCGCAGTAATCCCCGAATGACTTGCCGCACGGCGTCCCGGCGTAATCGGTGGGGTCGACTGCCCCCGATGCTGCAGGACCTGTCCACATGAAAGGCGTGGCTGCGGTCAACGTCCCGGTACGGTCGGGCGTGATAGCGAAGGCTGGAAGGGCAGACGCTACAAGACCCGCCGTGAGGAAAGCGACTGTTGAAGCCGCCATACACACACGCCACCTAACGTCGGACTTCATCGTGGATAAATTACCGCAATTGTTCCTAAGCCAATGCTGACCTACACGCAGCGAACCGCCTCTTGTTGTCCACATGCAAGTGCTGGGCCAGTAAGGCCCCCGAAGGGAACGAAAGGCAACGTGATGCGCGACTTATGCGTAGCGTCATGGAACAAAGTGTTGACCGCAGGCGCTCGACGCGGAACGTATATGTAGTAACTATCCACCGCCGGTGGCGTATGAACCTTGATCATCAGCTGATGTCCCGCCCGGAAGACGTGTCCAACGGGGAAGACTTCGACCAAGTACTCGTATGTTTGGTTCGGCGTGATATCGGTTGGGTTCGTGTGCGGGCGGTAAGGCCGATACATGAAGGACCCGGAGTAGTCGCTTTGCGAAAGATCGATCGCCCTATGACTCGCCTTCAACAGGCCCCTCTGCAAGTAGGTCTTCGAGCCGTCGGCGGGATTGAAGTCGATCACCTGCACGAATAGCTCAGTATCGGGAGCCGTCGATGAGATGAAAAGGTTGGCAGTCATAGGCCCAACCACGGTCACATTGCTATTGAAAGGAGCCGCTTTGAAGGTAAGTTCGTCTGGTCCTTCTGGGGTGGTGAATTGCTTACCAGCCGTAGGGCCAGCCTGATAAGACCATGACTGGCGACCAGGCCCAGCGGACACGTACCGGTCAGAACCCACAAGTCCCACGTCACTAGTTTGAAGTGTTCCGCCTGCGTTCAAGTAAAAAGGTGTCCAAGTTGTGTCCTCAAGGGGAAAGCTCGTCGAATCTTTAACTCCATTCGACACGCTTCCGGTTGGAGTCACATGCATCTCGAACAGGGTCCGTACCGAACTAGGACGGTCGTCGGGGTCGAGCACCGTCGCGTTCGGCAGGCCTCTCATCCAATAGTCCATCCACGCCTTTCGATCACCCCAAACTTCATCGGGGTCGACGTTGGTTCCGTGATCACCGTTCGTTAAAAGGAGTCGCTTAGGCCCACTTACCATCTCCCACAGATGGGCCGGCCCCCGGGGGCCGGTTTGCTCATCTTGGTAAGCGCCAGTGATGTGGATCGGGCGGTTGATCAATGGCGCGTAGGTAGTAAGAGCTCGGGAACGCCACCAATCATTGTCGGTGTCATTGATCCCTTGAACACCCGGATCATTTACAACGGTGCGGCGATGAGTTGCGATGTTGCGCGCGCATTGTTGGGCGATCGCATCACCTTGATGACGCGCCAGCGCCTGTACGCTGCCGCCAACAACGTCGTAGACATTGCGGATGGCAACGGTCCACAGCACCGGGAACCCGTAGTCGCTAACGCCGCCAGGGTAAGTAAGGCCCCTATAGAGGTCGTCGATGAGTCCTGAAATCGTGATAGCTGTGAGATGAGGAGGCTGGGTGGCTGCCACGCCAAATCCAGTTATTCCGCTATAAGAGTGGCCGAGGATCCCCACCTTTTCGTTTGACCAAGCCTGCTTGATGATCCAGTTTTCGATGACCTCATAGCCGTCGCGCGCGCTCCTGCTGCTGAAAAGGTCGAACTCACCCGAGGAGCACCCGGTGCCCCGCACAGACCCATGAACGCTTACGTAATCGGCGTCATACCGAAAAGCCGAGGTTCCCCCGTGTGAGTCGCCCGTCAGAGGTGGACTTTGCTGGTCGCCCGTGTATTCCTCGTAATAGTCCTCGGTCTCCCCGATCAGGGTGCGCCCGGACGCGGAGGATGAACCGTTCTCGTAGCCCCCAAATTCAAAGATGGTGGGGTACTGCTTACCCGCAACGAACCCACCGGTCGGAGGAACCACATTCAGAGCTATCGATATCCCATCGCTGACAGTCACGAAGTCAGTTGGTCCACCGTGATAGTTGGGAAAATCGTTGGCTGGGGCAGGCGAAATGGCAAGCATGCTGCCCAAAACCCCCACAACGGTCATCCAAGTACGTACAGAGCGAAAACTCATCCTTCTCATTGAATCTCCCTTTGGTCGCGAAATAGTCGGAATTAACCCGACAGACTAAGAGTTCGACGCCAGAGCCCTTGTTCCTGCTTTTCCAAGCCAAAAACTTGGGTGCTAGCCTACGGATCGTTACTGAAAGCGTCCAGTCACATGGCCGTAAGTTCCGGCCCCCACAGATCCAGCGCAGTCTAGAGTGCTGAAAGCCTCTTCGACGTAGACCTGCAAGAACTTTGCCCCAGGAGGAACCGTGACCGAGCCCATCTCGTTGCAGAAAAACCCATTTCCAAGATCCACGCTTGTGGAACTTAGGAATCGGTAGAAACCTCCGATGCGCCACCCAGACGCGTCTTCAATGGTTGCAGAAGCAATCTTGTCGGTTGACTGGAGGGTGAAACAGACGCCACCAACATTAACTATGGAGCAGTCGAAATTAAGAACGTCCCCAGTAACTCCTATGTACGACTGACGTTCGGTGCGACCGACGGAGACGATGAGGGTAGCGTTAGCTGTCCTATTCAGGGCGCCACTAGATCCAGTGATGGTGAGGGGATAGGTCCCGACGGGCGTCGAACTGGTGGTAACGACCGTAAGGGAAGAATTCGACCCGGTTACTGGGTTGGGTGAAAAAGATGCGGTGGTTGACGCAGGCAGCCCTGTTACAGAAAGACTCACATCAGCCGAGTAGCCGCCCACTCTGGTGATCGTTATCGAATAGTTGCCGGATGCGGCCGGGGAGACAGTGACGCTGGCGGGTGAGACCGATAGCCGAAAGTCTGGTACCACGACCCCGAGAGACACCGTCGTGGTTCTCGTCAGTGTGCCGTTGGTTCCCGAAACCGTAATAGTGTAAGTACCGGCGGGAGTTGAAGAGGTGGTGGAGACAGTCATTACCGTCGATGACGCTATCGTGGGATTAGGGTTAAAGGAAACGGTCGACCCGGATGGAAGACCCGAAGCGCTCAACGTTACCGAGTCCGCGAAACCCCCAACCCTGTTGATGTTGATGGTGTAGTTGGCAGACTGACCCTGATTGATTGACTGAGATGCGGGGGCAGATGAAAGGGTGAAATCTGGCCCTGCGTTGTACTGCAAAGATTTGAGAGCGTTGATTCGACCATAACCGAAGTATTGGTTCCAGGTACAACCCGGGTTGCAACCCAGATTCCTAGGATCAGCTCCATAGGCGGTTGCGCCCACTTTGTCAGCCCCTTTGGCGAGCGCGATCTTGATATTTTGCAGTGTGGTTGTAGCTCCACCAAGGCGACCTGCAATCAAGGCGGCCAAGCCTGCGACGTGAGGGCTCGCCATGGACGTGCCGCTCAGGATCCCGTAACCCGTCGGCGAATTCAACTGTGTGCAACAGATCGGCAGGGTGGAATTGATGTTCTCGCCGGGGGCTGCGATGAACAAGGAAGACCCATAGTTACTGAAATAGGAACGAGCATCGGTCTCGTTTGTGGAGCCAACTGCTAACGCCTCGGGACAGGCTGCGGGATACAGGACACCGTTTAAGCCATCATTGCCTGAAGCAGCAACGACGAGAGCTGAATAGTTCTGGACCGCGTTTGCAACAGCGTTACACAATGCAGAACTGAACGTCGACGCCCCCAGACTTAGGTTGATGACCTTCGCGCCATTCTGGGCTGCCCAGGTGATGCCGCTGATGGCGGCAGCGTAGGTTCCACTGCCTGAGCTATTCAGGACTTTGACCGGCAGCAATCTCGAGTTGAAAGAGACGCCAGCTACTCCCTTGAGATTGTTTGTAGTAGCTGCTGCGATGCCGGCGACGTGAGTTCCATGACCATTGTCGTCTGCGGAACCCCCGGCTGTGCACGCGCCAATGACGCAGTTCGCGCCTGCAAATGCTCGGCCATCATTCAAGTCTTCTTGCACTTTCATGCCAGTGTCAACGATCGCTACTGTCACTCCGGTTCCGGCGGCCCCCTGGCCGCCGAAGTTGCCGGGATAGGTGTCCCAGGCAGCCCCGGCCTGGATCCGATCGAGGTTCCACTGAGAGGCGAAGTAAGGGTCGTTCGGTGTGATCGATGCATGCAAGAAATAATCGGGTTCAGCATAGGAAACTGCGGGTTCCGTCCCCAACTCGAGCTGCTTACGCAGCACTGATCCCGGGGGCACGGCGACGAGGGCCGCGTCCAGGCCATGAAACTCAGAAAGGATCGAAGCACCATGTTTAGCGGCGATGCGTTGCTTTTCTATTAGAGAAGTTCCACGGGCGAAGCCGACAAGCAACCGACCGTCTTGAAATGATTGCCCTCTTTCATCGGCTGTAGCGAAAGAAGTTGAAATGACTAGGCTCGCTGAAAGGACGGCAACTGTGGCTAATACGGCCATCCAGGTACGTACGAAACGAAAACTCATCCTTTTCATTGCATCTCCCTTTGGTCGCGAAATGCCGGAACAAACCGGTCAAACTAAGAGTTCAACCTAAGAGTTCAACGCCCGAGCCCTAGTTCCTGCTTTTCCGGCAAAAAACTTTGCCGAGAGGTGAAGATCGCGGGTTGCGAGATGGTCCCATCATCGCAGAAACTTCCGATGGTCAGGATTTGCCCCTGGTCATCGAGCCAGAAAATAATAACCCTGAACCGGCGGGCCTGACGCATCCCGCTATCCGGTTAGGCCCCTTTGAAACCTGGAGGGCGTTTTTCTAAAAAGGCATTGACGCCTTCTAGGTGATCGGCGGATGACCCCGCTCGCGACTGAGCCTGGGCTTCGGACTCAAGATGGTTTGCTAGTTGCGCTGAGGCAGCGTCCCACACCAGTCGCTTGATCATCCCGTATGCGAGCGTCGGGCCCGTGGCCAGATTGGTAGCGAAATCACCCGCTGTGCCCGCAATTTTTTCGCTGGCAACGACCTGGTTCACTAAGCCTAGTTCGAGCGCTCGTTGCGCAGTAACCACATCGCCCGACAATGCCAGTTCGAGGGCGCGGCCCACGCCAAGATACTTGGGCAGCAGCCAGGTTCCTCCAGAATCAGGGACCAAGCCTACTTTCGAAAAGGCAAGAACCAGCGAAGCATGTTCGGACATGATTCGGTAGTCGCAGGCGAGCGCGAGAGATACCCCGGCACCCGCGGCGACACCATTGACAGCCGCAACAACGGGCTTGGGTAGCGATTGGATAGCGAGGATGACCGGGTTGTAGCGGCGACGGATTATGTCAGCAAGGTCGGGGGCCTTGCCGGCTGCGTAATCCGCAGAAAGGGCGCGCAGATCCTCGCCAGCGCAGAAGGCTTTGCCGGTTCCGGTGATAACCACGGCCCGAACCGACGCATCATCGGCTTCACCAAGTGCTGCCAGCAGCGCTGCGCCCATCTCGTCGTTGAAGGCATTGAAAACCTCCGGCCGATTCAACGTGATGAACTGAACTGCGTCGCGGTGTTCGACCACAACGGTCGATGTCATACGAACTTAACCGTAGGTTCCTTCGATGACACCACCACGCCGATCTCGTGAGCACGATGACCACCTGAGCGCACGACATCGAGTGCATGATTGGCAGAAGACGACGGCACGACCGCCACCATGCCGATTCCCATGTTGAAGGTTGCGAACATCTCGTCGTCGTCAACCTGGCCTAAGGATGCGATGAGGCGAAAGATCGGCGGAACTGTCCATGAATCGCTTTTGATCCTTGCCTGCAAACCTTCGGGGATTATGCGCCCGAGGTTCTCGGGTAACCCCCCGCCGGTGATATGAGCCAAGCCGTGCACGTCGTTCTGGTCAGCGAGTGCCAACAACACTTTCGAGTAAATGAGGGTTGGTTTAAGTAATTCCTCACCTAAAGTGCCGCCCAATTCCATCGGCCTGTCATCAAGGTCCAGTCCCATGTCATCGAGCAGTACTTTTCGCACCATGGAATAGCCGTTGGAATGAAGGCCTGACGACTCGATACCCAAAATCGCATCGCCTTCGGCTATACGTTGACCTGTTATCAGCTTGGATCTTTCTACAACCCCCACGCAAAAGCCAGCCAAGTCGTAGGAATCAGGATGCATGTGGCCAGGATGCTCAGCGATCTCGCCGCCGAGCAGCGCGCAACCAGCATCGCGACAACCCTCGGCAACACCACTGACGATCTCGTCGATGTGTTTGGGATCGACCCTGTCGGTCACGATGTAATCGAGGAAGAACAACGGTTCCGCCCCATGCGCTGCCACGTCGTTGACCGACATTGCAACCAGATCGATGCCGATCGAGGTATGTATTCCGGCCCGCTGCGCCACCATCACCTTGGTGCCCGCCCCATCGGTGCCCGAAACAAGCAACGGCTCCTTAAATCGCCTGGGATCAAATGCAAACGCTCCCCCAAAGCCGCCTATGTCGCCAACGACTTCCGGCCGCAGCGTAGAGCGAACCGACTCACGGATAAGTTCAACTGCGCGTCGCCCCGCGCCGATGTCTACACCTGAATCAGCGTAGGTGGTGGCGCGGCCGTTCTGGCGTTTCAAATCTGGGCTTCAAGCATGTTCTTCGTGACCTTCACATCATCAGGGATGGCGATCGGATACTCCGACGAGAAGCAAGCGGTGCAGAACTTATCAGATGCCAACTCAGTTGAGGCAAGCATTCCCTCCAACGAAAGGTAGCCAAGTGAATCTGCCTCGATGTGTTGTCGGATTTCATCAACTGAAGTATTTGCTGCGATCAATTCGTCACGGCTGGCTATGTCGATACCGTAGAAACATGGCCACTGCACGGGGGGCGACGAGACACGCACATGAACACCCTTGGCGCCAGCATCACGCAGCATCCTGACGATCTGGCGCATCGAGTTGCCTCTAACGATCGAGTCATCGACAACGACTAGAGTCTTGCCTTCGATCATCTGTGCCATCGGGTTCAATTTCGTGCGTATCCCCTGTTGCCTGATGGCTTGGGTTGGTTGGATGAACGTGCGACCAACGTATGGGCTTCGGAACAGAGCATCGCCATAAGGGATCCCCGACGCTGCGGCATAACCCGCCGCTGCACCGCGCCCTGAGTCCGGTACGGGCATGACAAGATCGGCCACCGCGGGTGACTCTTCCCAAAGTCGTCGCCCCATTTGGTAGCGAGTCTTGTGAACGCTCTTTCCATATAGAACAGAATCGGCACGAGCGAAATATACGTACTCGAAAACGCAGAGCGCCGGAGTAGCCGCGGCGAAACGATGTGAATGGATGCCTTGGGCGTCGATAGTGACTAACTCGCCCGGCTCGACCTCACGAACCAAAACGGCACCGATAGCGTCGAGGGCGCAAGTCTCTGACGCCATCACATATCCCCCTGACGAAAGGCTGCCGATAACCAACGGCCGAAGCCCGTGCGGATCGCGACAACCGTAGACTCGCTCGTGATCCATCATCACTAATGTGAACGCCCCCTTAAGGCGCGGGAGTGTGTCGAGGATGCCCTCCTCGACCGTTGGCTTACCACTGTTTACGATCATCTCAGCGATGAGATCGGAGTCAGTTGATGCCGCTCGCCGACGCGGCGCAAGTTTGCTCAATAGATCCATGGTGTTGACGAGATTTCCGTTGTGGCCGAGAGCAACCTCAAGTGTCCCCGAATCGCGATGGATGGGCTGCGCATTTTCCCATGAACTAGAACCGGTGGTGGAATATCGAACATGTCCGATACCGAGGCCACCAGTCAACGACTTCAAGCGATATTCGTCAAAGACCTGACCAACCAAACCCATATCTTTGAAGACCACCATCGTATCGCCCTCAGAAACGGCTATCCCCGCAGACTCTTCACCGCGATGCTGCAACGCGTACAGCGCGTAATAAATAGTCTTGGCAACTTCTTGGCCTGGCGCGTAAACAGCGACGACGCCGCAGGCTTCCTTGGGTTTACCGTCGTTCATCGCGCGTGATAGCCCATCGCTTTGGCGAACGCATCCCGATAGCAACCTGCGAGTTCATCCACGGTAACTTCAAGTATGCCCTCAATGACGAGAGTGTCTCCTTCTACCTTGCCCAAAACGGTCATTTCGACCTCGCCGAGAGCGTCAAGGTCTTTCTCCTTAAGGCTGACCAGATAGCGTGAAGCCGTTTCTGAAAAGAGCCATTCGTGTGCCGCCAGGTGGTTTTCTGGATGGATCGTGGCCCCCTTCCCTGCAAAAACA
This sequence comes from Actinomycetota bacterium, assembly GCA_039929185.1. Taxonomy (GTDB): domain Bacteria; phylum Actinomycetota; class CADDZG01; order JAHWKV01; family JAHWKV01; genus JBDSRR01. The sequence continues at coordinate 20,344 of JBDSRR010000106.1, read as the reverse complement.
CAGGCTTCTACGAGGGCAACCGCTAGACCCCCTTCCGAGATGTCATGGCAACTGGACAAGATTCCCTTGGCGATGGCCGCTCGAACAACGTCTGCCCGTGCAACCTCAAGCCCGAGGTCGAGCGCAGGGATGCGGCCAGCAACCTTGCCGAGCAGCGTTCGCGCATATTCGCTGCCACCCAATTCAGCCTCGGTATGGCCGATACACACCACAACATCGCCTTCGTTCATGAAGCCCATCGGGCGAGGTTCTATCCCTTCCGCAAGCACACCAACCATTCCGATAACCGGAGTGGGATAGATCGCGGTGGTGCCAGTTTCGTTATAAAAGGAGACGTTGCCACCGGTCACCGGAGTACCGAGCACAAGACAGGCTTCACCTATCGCCTTTACCGCTTCGATGAACTGCCACATGACCTCTTCGCGCTCCGGGCTTCCGAAGTTGAGACAATTCGTTATGGCGACAGGGGTAGCACCCAGGGCTGAGATGTTTCGATACGCCTCAGCTACGCAATGCTTCGCGCCAAGGTAAGGATCAAGGAAGCAAAACCTCGCGTTCGCGTCGGTTGTCACAGCCAGCCGCGACTTGGCCCCCGGCAAGCGAAGGACCGCTGCATCCACTCCCGGTTTTACAACCGTGCCGAGCATCACCTGATGGTCGTACTGTTCCCAGACCCAGTGCTTAGAGGCGATATTGGGCGATGAGATCAACTCAAGAAGTGCCTTACCCATCTCGGTGGGTGGATGCGACGTTACGTCTTCATCTTGCAGGACATCGATCCAAGCAGGCTTAGTGGCCGGACGGTCATACAGCGGACCATCGCCCAAAGAGGCCGCGGGGACATCGGCAACAACCATCCCGTTTTGGGTTACAACCAGCTGTCCAGTGTCGGTGACCTCGCCGATAACGCTCGCATTCAGTTCCCACTTTTCACATATAGCTAACGCTGCACCGACATTCGCGGGCGCAACGATAACCAACATGCGTTCCTGAGATTCTGAGGTTAGCAACTCGAACGGCTGCATATTCGGTTCACGTCGAGGCACTTGATCGAGGTCGATGTTCATGCCCGTTGACGCTTTTGCGGCGGTTTCAGAGGTCGCGCAGCAAAGCCCCGCGCCGCCAAGGTCTTGCACTCCAACGGCAAGTCCTGCCTGCATCATTTCAAGACAGGCCTCGATCAAAAGTTTTTCGGTGAACGGATCGCCAACCTGCACGCTCGGGCGTTTATCAGCCGCCGCCTCATCGAATGTCGCCGACGCCAAAACCGATACACCACCGATGCCATCGCGCCCGGTCTTGGAACCCAACAACAACACTTTGTTTCCAGGTCCTTCTGCTGTTGCACTTCTGATCGCGTCGATCGACGCTACGCCGATGCACATCACGTTGACCAAAGGATTGCCTGAATAGCAATCCTCAAATGTCACTTCGCCACCGACGGTCGGGATACCCAGACAGTTGCCATATGACGAGATGCCGGAAACCACGCCCTCGACCAAGAAGCGGTTGCGTTCTGCAACCTCGGGCTCGACTCTGCCTTCGGTAGGAAGAGGCCCGAACCGCAAAGGATCTAGCAACGCTATCGGACGAGCACCCATGGAAAGGACATCTCGAACTACTCCACCGATCCCTGTGGCGGCACCTTGAACGGGCTCCACGAATGACGGGTGATTGTGAGATTCGAGACGAATGGCGACAGCGATGTCATCGACCCTGATAACACCCGCACCCTCACCGGGGCCCACGAGTACGTGGGGACCATGTGAGGGCAGGTTCTTAAGATGTATTCGGCTCGACTTGTAGGAACAATGTTCGGACCACATCACCGAATACATCGCCAGTTCAGCTTCATTGGGTTCGCGCCCCAAAATGACTTTTATGCGTTCGAATTCGTCTGCGGTAAGTGTCACGCCAACGAGCCCGCCAACATCGATGAAAAGATGACTTGTCCGTCGGTGCCGCCGACGGCTGGATCAACAGCTCTTTCGGGGTGAGGCATCATGCCCAACACATTGCGACCGGCAGAAACGATTCCCGCGATGTCGGCCAACGCCCCATTGGGATTGTTCACATAACGAAAAACGATCCGGTCCTCATCTTCAAGTTGCTGCAATGTACCTTTGTCGCAGTAGTAATTACCTTCGAAATGATTGATCGGAACTTCAAGAACATCGCCTTGGACGGACATACGAGTGAACGGTGTCTCGTTGGTTTCGACTCGGATATCAACCGGCAGGCATCGGAACTTGAGGCCAGCGTTACGGCGCAGAGCGCCCGGAAGAAGACCCGCTTCGCACAGGATCTGAAAGCCATTGCAGATACCGACGACTGGTCCACCAGTAACTGCAAAGTCGCGTATCGACTCCATGACTGGCGAGAACGCGGCAATGGCGCCAGTTCGCAGGTAGTCGCCATATGAGAAACCTCCGGGGACAACAACGGCATCGAATCCGGCGAGGTTGGTGTCTCGGTGAAAAACGTAGTGCGGGTCTGCCCCTAGATATCGAAGTGCCAGCACTGCATCCTGTTCGCAGTTCGAACCCGGGAATACGATCACCGCAACACGCTTGGTCAAAGGTGAATCTCGTAGTCTTCGATAACAGGGTTCGCTAGGAATCGTTCGCACGCACCGTTAAGGATATTTCTGGCCTCTTGCTCGTCTTCCGCCGTTACCGTAAGCGTGATGCGCTTGCCAACGCGAACTTCCTCGACGGACTCAAAGCCGATACCCGGCAGGGCTCGTTCGATAGTTTGTCCTTGTGGATCTGAGATCTCGGTTCGTGGCATGACATCGATCGAAGCGTGAAACTTCATGGGTTCTCCTTGGTGATGGCATCGAAAGCTTCTTGGTATTTAGCTGCCGTAGCCTTAATGACGTCGGCTGGCAGATCGGGAGGGGGAGGTTGGCGATCCCAATTCTTGGCGTCAAGCCAATCGCGCAAATACTGTTTGTCGTAGGACGGTGGATTGGCACCAGGCTTGTAGGAATGGGCGGGCCAAAACCGCGATGAATCTGGAGTAAGTACCTCGTCGGCTAGGGTGATCACGCCTTCGTTGAACCCGAACTCGAACTTGGTGTCAGCCAAGATGATGCCCCGTTCAGCGGCATGAGAGGCCGCCCGCGCATAAAGCTCGATGGCGTAATCGCGAGCCGTTTTGAGAACATCTGGACCAACGATGTCAGCCGCCATATCTTCTGAGATGTTCTCGTCGTGAGCACCCACCTCGGCCTTAGTCGCCGGGGTGAATATAGGTTCTGGGAGTTGGTCGGCCTCCCGCAGCCCGGAAGGTAATGGGATACCGCAGACAGACCCAGTTGTTTGGTATTCCTTCCAACCTGAACCCACGAGATACCCACGAATCACAAATTCAATGGGGAGCATGTCTAGTTTGCGAACCACCATGGATCGGGTGTCATAAGAAGAGATCAGATGGTTGGGGCAGATATCAGCGAGCAAGTCGAACCAAAACAAACTCATCGATGTAAGCAGTGAACCTTTTCCGGGAATGCCTTGCGCCATGACGACGTCGAACGCAGAGATGCGGTCGGTGGCAACGAAAACGAGCTCGTTTTCGCTTAGTTCGAATACTTCTCTCACTTTGCCTGATGCCACCCGCGGCAAGGGCAGGTCAATCTCTATTACGGCTTCATCATTCAATCTCATTCATCCTTTCGATCACTTCGTTGCAGTGGGCTAGATATCGCTTTTCGCTGAAACATATTTGGAGCTCTTTGGGTTCTAAGACTCCAGTAAGTAACTTAGACAGATGCGTTCGCGTCTGCCAGGCCTTCATCGAGGATTCCTGCACTATGCGATAGGCCTCATCGCGTGACTTGCCACTATCGATGAGCGCTAACAACACGCTCTGCGAAAACACCAGGCCGTAGGACTCTTCAAAGTTAGCGCGCATGCGGTCGGGATATATGACAAGGCCGTCGAGCAGGTCGAGTACTTCGGACAGCATGAAGTCGAGTACGAAGCACGCGTCGGGCAATAGCACCCGCTCGACGGAAGAGTGAGAGATGTCGCGCTCATGCCATAGGGCGATGTTCTCGATCGATGGACCTACCGCCGCGCGCACTATCCGAGCAAGACCAGTCAAACGCTCTGACCGCCAAGGGTTACGTTTATGCGGCATCGCAGACGAACCCTTCTGCTCGCCCTCGACGAAAGGCTCTTCCACTTCGCGCACTTCAGTGCGAGCAAGATGTCTTATTTCAGTCGCGATCCGCTCGATCGAGCCAGCAACGATGGCAAGCGCCGATGTGAATTCAGCATGACGATCGCGCGCCACGACTTGGGTTGAGGACTGATCGGCAGTCAAACCCAGCTTTTCACATACATATCTCTCGATCTCAGGGGGTAGTTGGCTATATGTACCCACCACGCCCGATATCTTGCCGACGGACACTTGGTCTCGGGCCCTTGAAAGTCGCTCGCGGCCCCGATGAAGTTCCCACGCCCAACCAGAAACCTTGAGGCCGAAGGTCGTGGGTTCAGCATGGATACCATGGGTGCGCGCAACCATCACAGTATCCGCGTGCTCTCTCGCGATGCGAACCGTGAGCGATACCAGTTGATCGAGTTGAGCAAGCAGAAGTTGACCCGCTTGCTTCAACTGAAGGGCAAGCGTGGTGTCTAAAATATCCGATGAAGTCATGCCGTAGTGCAGGTGCCGAGAAGCCGGCCCAACGATCTCGGCCACGTTATCCAAGAAGGCAGCCACATCGTGGCGGGTCTTTAGTTCGAGGTCATGGATGCGTTCGACATCGAAGGATGCCTTTGCCTTAATCTCATCAAGATCTTCCTGCGGTACTTCACCACGGTTAACTCTGGCCTCTGTTGCCAATATCTCGATCTGCAACCAATGCCCGAACCGCGTTTGATCGGCGAAGACCTCGGCCATCTGCGGTCGCGTATAACGGTCGATCAAATCTTCAATCCTTGTGCCAGTTCCTTCTTGAAGGTGTGAAGCTTGTCACGCAGATCCGGATGGGTACAGGCGAGTATCTGCACCGCTAGAACAGCAGCATTGGTAGCCTGGTCGATGCCCACTGTCGCCACGGGCACACCAGCAGGCATCTGCACTGTGGAATAAAGGGCATCGGCACCGCCCAGATGCCCGGCGAAGATGGGCACGCCGATGACTGGCAGCACTGTGTTGGCAGCCATGACTGCTGCAAGATGAGCCGCACGACTCGACGCCGCGATGATGAGTTCGAGGCCCCGGTCTTCAGCCAGCCGACCGTACTCATGAGCCTGATCGGGCTGGCGATGCGGACTGATGACGTTCGATTCAAACGGAACTCCGAAGCGTTCTAGGATCACCTCGGCTGTCTGCATGATGGGCGTGTCGGATGCACTTCCAAGGACGATGCCAACGATGGGAGCCCGTTCTTGATAATCGCTCACTTTAAGTCTCCTGTTCTGACGCCGCTTGTGCGATGTCGGTTCGAAAAGTCATCCCACTGAAGGAGACTCGGCCAACGGCTTCGTAAGCTGTGTCGCGGGCAGTTTGAAGGTTGTGACCTAATGCGCTGACTGCCGCAACCCGGCCCCCACTCGTGACCAGTTCGCGATTAACCTCGGCAGTCCCAGCATGAAAAACCGGGATCTGCGTCAAAGACTCTGCATGGGCAAAGCCATTGATGGCAGCGCCACTTAGGTGTGAGCCAGGATAGCCCTGCTGCGCAAGGACAACACTGACGCAGGCTTCGTCTCGCCACCTTAGCTTCGCGGTGTTCAACTGCCCATCGACACAAGCCATCATCACCTCAGCAAGGTCGGAGTCGAGGCGAGGAAGCACGGCCTGAGCCTCGGGGTCGCCGAACCGGCAGTTGAACTCGATAACTTTCAGACCATCCGCCGTGATCATCAAACCCGCGTAGAAGACACCGACATATTTGATGCCCTCGGCTACGAGCGTTGCCAACAAGGGTTCGAAGATGCGGCCGGTGGCTTCATCCATCAACGCATCAGTCGCGACAGGAACCGGCGAATAGGCCCCCATCCCGCCCGTATTGGGCCCAAGGTCACCATCGAACGCGCGCTTGAAATCTTGAGCGGGCTGCATAACCGTGAACGAAGAACCATCGCAGAAAGCAAGGATAGAGAGCTCAGGACCGCTTAGTCGTTCCTCGATGATCACGCGCTCGCCAGCAATGCCGAAGCGTTTGGCAATCATCGCGTCTTCGATGGCTTCGGTTGCTTCCTGGCGGTTATCTGAAACGGCGACACCCTTTCCAGCGGCAAGACCGTCAACTTTTATCACGACTTTGCCATCGCCGATAGCCGCCAATGCTTCAGTTGGATCGGTGAACTCCTGTGACGAGGCCGTTGGGATACCCGCTCTTTGCATGAGGGCCTTAGCGAATGACTTGCTTCCCTCAAGACGCGCAGCTGACGCGCTGGGGCCAAACACCTTATGCCCTTGGGCAGTCAGACGGTCGGTAAGGCCATCGACCAACGGCAACTCTGGCCCCACAACGACTAGGTCTGGTTTGTATCGCTTCGCGAGAGTTTCTATGTCCGTCTCGTCCGAGCATTCAGCAAACCGCCCGATGCCTGGGTTACCGGGGTAGACAAGCATGTGTTCGACCTGCGGGCTCTTGCTCAAAGACCAAGCGATCGCGTGTTCGCGCCCTCCCGAGCCGATCAAGAGTATTTTCATCAGCCGCGCTGAACGGTTTCGACCGCATCGGGGCCAACAGAGATCTGCGCAACGGGCACGCCGACCAATTCCTCCAACCTTTTTACATAGTTCATCGCTTCGATAGGCAGGTCATCCCAGTGGCGGGCAGCAGCGATATCTGTCTTCCATCCGGGCATCTCTTCATAGATTGCCTCTGCTTTATGAAAGATCGTCTGGTGCGGCGGAAAAGTGTCGTACTTCTGGCCCTCGAACTCATAGCCAACACAGATCTTTACATGGTCGAAAGCACTCAATACGTCGAGTTTCGTAAGGAAGATTTCAGTCAAAGAGTTCAAGCGGGCCGCATAACGTCCTACGACGGCGTCGAACCATCCACACCTTCTTTGGCGCCCCGTAGTGGTACCAAACTCCTTACCTCGGGTGATCATCTCGAGCCCGTCGGGTCCCATGTCTTCACTGGGAAAGGGCCCTTCGCCAACGCGAGTTATGTAAGCCTTCGTCACGCCGATGATACGTTCGATAGCACGGGGCCCAACCCCTGCTCCAGCGCAAACTCCACCTGCAACCGGGTTCGATGATGTGACGAACGGATAGGTTCCATGGTCGATGTCGAGCAAAGTACCTTGAGCCCCTTCGAACAGAACGTTCTTTCCGGCCTCAAGACCGATGTGCACTGCAGCGACTGTGTCGGTTATGTAGCCTTGTAGTCGATCGGCGAACCCAAGGTACTCCTCGATGATCGCGTCCATCTTGATCGGAAGCCGTCCATAGATCTTGGTGAGCAGTAAGTTCTTCTCTCGCAGATTCGTTTCCAGTTTGGCAGCGAATATCTTGGGATCCAACAGATCCTGAACACGGATGCCGATCCTGGCAGCCTTGTCAGCATAGGCGGGCCCGATGCCGCGTTTTGTTGTTCCCAATTTCATCTTTCCCAAACGTCTCTCCGTCAAGCGATCGAGCTCACGGTGATACGGCATGATCAGATGCGCATTGCTTGAAAGCAGCAACCTCGCGGCGGAGATCCCACGCGATTCCAGCGCGTCGATCTCGTCGAGCAGCACCGATGGGTCAACCACAACTCCAGGACCGATGATGGGGGTGATGTGTGCATACAAGATGCCAGTGGGTAGCAGGTGCAGTTTGAAAGTTTCACTGCCGGTGATGACGGTATGTCCAGCATTATTTCCACCCTGATACCGCACGACCATGTCCATCTGATCGGCCATGAGGTGGGTGACTTTACCTTTGCCTTCGTCGCCCCATTGTGTGCCGACCAACGCGATGCCGGGCATGATGCTTCCTCCCTCTAAATACGATTCGGCCCCTGGGGGCCGAATCTTTTTCCGTCTAAGTTCGTTCCAACCGAAACTTGATCCGGACCTGAGTCAGATACTCCTTGATCTCATTTCCCTCGATGTTGCAACTTGTCTCGATGATCTCCATCCCTTCGATACCCCGAAGCGACTTAGCAGCCTCATCAAGGGCCTCCTGCGCAGCGTGGTGCCAGTTTTTAGTGGAAACACCGACAAGGTCGATCGTCTTTACAACGGGCATGGAAGCTCCTTCGGGCTCGGACTAGGGCATTCTATCGGATAGGGTCGTCTGCGTGTTGTCCAAACCCAGCTTCGGATACGTAATGCCACCTTCGGTGGGTGCGGATGTGCCCAACCCGAACGACCTTTGGAAAATCGCCGAAGCGGCTGATGCCTCGGACCTTCTGTATCTATGGGTGTCTGACCACGTGGTTTGGTGGCATCCGATGTACGAATCGCTCACCCTGCTGGCGGCCATCGCAGCACGAACCAAACGCATCCATGTGGGCCCTGCCGTTCTACTGCTTGCCATGCGCAACCCCGTGCTCGCCGCTAAATCTCTTGCGACCATCCATCGCCTTTCAGGCGGCAGACTTGCCGTTGGGGTGGGTGTCGGCGGCGAGTTCCCGCCTGAATGGGATGCCGTTGGAGTCGACCTTCGCACAAGGGCGAGACGAACCGACGAGATGATCGAGGCGCTAAGGGGTCTTTGGGGGCCGACACCGTTCTCACTTAAGGGCGAGCACATCTCATTGGATCAAGTAGATCTTCAACCGAAGATGGACAGACCGCCCCCCATCTGGATCGGGGGCCGGTCTGACGCAGCACTTGCTCGCGCAGCACGGTCGGGCGATGCATGGATGGGAATCTTCCTGACGCCAGAGCGTTACCGGGAGCGACTATCACGTATGCGGGAGGCGGCGGCATCTAACGGGCGCGACCCTAAAGAGATCACAGCCTCTTTGTATGCCTGGACCTGCATAGCCGACACAACAGCCGAGGCGCGCGAGAAGGCAGGATCGATGCTCGGCGCGTTCTACAACCTGCCGTTTTCCAAGCTGGAGAGATTCGCGATCGTGGGCGATGCAGCTACCTGCGCTTCGAGGTTTGAGGAATTTGCCGAAGCAGGCGTTGAGAACTTCGCCGTTGCAGCCATCACGGCCGATGCGTCGACCGATCAGCTGGACCGTCTGACGACATCGGTGTTACCTAAGGTTCGCGGCGACCTTTCGTAGGCCCTCTTGGGAATCCGGGATGTATTCCATTCCTGCCAAAGGCGCAAGATTTCCAAAAACTACATGCTGCAACCCGGCCTCGATAAAGGGCTCGACTTGAGTGACGACTTCTTCCACGGTTCCATGAAGCACGGTGTCATGCAAGACGTCCAACTCGAAACTGTCTACCGCGTCTTGCAACACTTCACTCGAATACCACTCAGGAACGTAATCTCTTAGACCCTGAAAGTCCGACCCGAACGGATGCTTACGACCAACCGCTTCCCACTGTTCGGAAGGTGCGACCAGGGCCATCGCCTTAGCCAACGGCGACGACAGCAGGCGGTGTGCGGTGTCATGGTCGGAAGCCAGTCCGACGTACATGTAATACCCCGCGATGATCGCTTCTGGATCGCGGCCTGCATCTTGCGCGGCCTTGCGAATCACCCCCAGTTTCGAGCCGTACTCAGCAGGTGTCATTGGATAGGACGGATACCACCCATCGCCGTAACGACCAACGAGGTCGAGCATTCTTGGACCATGGGCCGCTATCCAAATAGGCGGAAGCTCACCCTGATACGCAGGAGTATCGAAAACTGCGCGATCCAATTTCCAGAAGCGCCCGTCGAAGGAAACAGTTCCCGAGGAGTCCCAGAGCAGCCGGATGATATGAAGAGCCTCCTCTAAACGCGACACCTGGAATCGATAATCCAAACCATAGGGTTTCGTGTTTTCAAGTTCTCCGGCGCCGATGCCAAGGATCGCGCGCCCCTGTGTCGCGTGAGAAAGAGACACAAATGTTCGAGCCAACTCCGCTGGTGGGCGACGGATCGGATCGGTAACACCGCTTGCCAGAATCACCTTGGAGGTGGCGGCACCTACAGCGGTCATGACGACGGTCGGATCCAAGAACACGTGGGGGCTGGGGAGCAAACTCACGATGGATGAGTTCTCAATCGTCCAAAGACTCTTAGGGAACCATCCCATCAGATGGTCTGGATACCAGATCGAGTCGAAACCGTCCGACTCAGCTTGCATCGCCTGGGCGACGGTCAACTCCAAAGGCGGGATCGGGTTGGCCGACATACCAACTTTCAGGGACATGAATGCAATATACGCTAGGCACTATCACGAAAGGAAGCGTTAATGGCAGAGCACACAAGGATTCAGATAGCCGAATTGGACGTCGATGTTTACAACGCCGGGGGCACCAAAGCAACTTTGATGTTCACCCACGGGGCATGGGTTGGAGGGTGGGTTTGGGAAGGCTTCGCCCCATGGTTCGCCGACCAAGGCTACGCTTGTTACTGCCCCACCTGGCGCGGCCACTACGACTCCAAGCCGGTCCCAGACATCGGCCAAGTTTCCATGCACGACTTCGTCGAAGACGCGCTGGCAGTTGCTCGTTCCATCAACCCCGACGCCGTCATCGGAGAGTCGATGGGTGGACTGATCGCTCAGAAGGTCGCCGAGAGCGTGTCACTTAAAGCCCTGGTGTTGATGAATTCCGTTCCGCCGTTCATGGTTCCGGCAAGTCCTCGGGTTCTTAAATCACAGTTCAAGTACCTGGGCGACCTGCTGGGAAACAAGCCCAACAAGCCCACATACGAGGATTACAAACTTCTCATCTTGAACAACGTCCATGAAGACGATGCCCGCAAGATCTATGCGCGCATCTGTCCAGATTCGGGTCGCGCCATCAAAGAGATGTCGCTCGGCAAGGTCAAGGTCGACGTCAACAAGGTCAAGAGCCCTGTTTACGTAGTTGCTGGACACCTCGATGCAATCTTGCCCATCAAGGTGCACCGCAAGATGGCCAAGATGTACGGGGCTGAGATCGCTGAGTATCCGTCGATGTCTCACCACACTTTTTCGGAAGAAGGGTGGGAAACCGTGGCCTCGGAATTGGCGGTTTGGCTAGGCGACAAACTTGGCGCACCCGTGCATGACGGCTAATCGCCCAGCTAACAGGCTGGCCGACCAGACCAGTCCCTACCTACTCCAGCACGCCCACAACCCAGTTGACTGGTACCCGTGGGGAACCGAGGCCCTAGCGCGAGCGCACTCCGGTGGGCTGCCCATCTTGTTGTCGATCGGATATGCCGCGTGTCACTGGTGCCACGTCATGGAACGCGAGTCTTTCGAAGACCATGAAACCGCTGCATTCATGAACGACAACTTCGTGTGCATCAAAGTCGACCGCGAAGAAAGGCCTGACTTAGATTCGATCTACATGGATGCCGTGCAAGCTATGACTGGCCATGGCGGGTGGCCAATGACGATGTTTCTGGCACCAGACGGGACCCCTTTTTACGGCGGAACCTACTTTCCACCTCGCGACTCGCACGGTCTTCCTTCGTTCCGCAAGGTACTCGAGGCTGTGGTCGACGCATGGACCAATCGCAGAGACGAAATCACTGAGCAAGGCCGACAACTCGTTGAACGCATCCATCATCAAACGATGCCAGTCGCATCGACAGAACCGTTGACCAACTCACTGATCAGTCATGGCGTTGGACACATCCAAGAACAGTTCGACTCCGTGCACGGCGGATTCGGAACCGCCCCTAAGTTCCCGCAGCCACCAGTACTCGACTTCCTGCTTCGCACATCTGGCATCGACCTTGCCAGGTCTCGCGAGATGGTTCAGACAACCTTAGAAAAGATGGCGCTCGGAGGTATCTATGACCAGCTGGGTGGAGGCTTCTCGCGCTACTCGGTCGACCCAACTTGGCTTATTCCGCATTTCGAAAAGATGCTCTACGACAACGCTCAACTGGCCCGTGTCTACACGCGCGCATGGCAGGCAACTAAACGGCCTCTCTACAAACGCATTGCCACCGAAACTCTTAACTACTTGCTGCGTGACATGCAAGATGCGAAGGGGGGCTTTTATGCCAGTGAGGATGCGGACTCGGAAGGGATAGAGGGCAAGTTTTATGTATGGAACTTCGATGAGTTCATGTCTGTTGCGCCAGAGGCTCGTGACTATTACGGGGTCACCCAGCAGGGCAACTTCGAACACTCCAACATACTCATCGCCAACGGGGAAGATCCACCGGCCGCGGCTCGCGAACGATTGCTTAACACACGCTCTTCCAGGGTGCGACCACCGCTCGACAACAAGATACTGGCCTCTTGGAATGGATTGGCGATAGCAGCTTTCGCTGAAGCCGGTGCAGCGTTCGGAGATGAAAACTATCTAGACGCTGCCCGTAAAGCCGCTAACCATGTCGTCACCGAGTTGATGCCTGGTGGCAGATTGATCCACGTTGCCAAGGTTCCTGGAATGCTCGAAGACTACGCCTACGTGTGCGACGGACTGCTCACGTTGTACGAAGCGACGTTCGAGGCAAGGTGGTTCAGCGAATGTACCCAGCTCGCTGAACAGATGATCGACCTGTTCTGGGACAAAAAAGAAGGTGGCCTGTTCACTACTGGCACCGATCACGAGAGGCTGATCGTGCGTCAGAAGGAGATCGTCGAAAGCGCAACACCCGCACCCAACGGAGTCGCCGCGATAGTGCTGCAGAAACTCGCGGTTCTTACAGGAGACTCCTCATTTACCGATCGCGCTCACAAGATACTTCGGCTCGCACACTCATTCATGGCTAGGGCACCTCAAGCTACCGGCACTTTCCTCTGCGCTCTCGACATGTGGCTTGTCGGCCCCCTAGAACTCGCGATAGTTGGTGAACAGACGGAAATGCTAGAGGAGATCCGAACCAGTTTCATCCCCAACAAAGTTATCGCTCATGATATCGAGTCTCCTCTGCTGAAGAACAAAACAAAGGAGGCCGTCTACGTGTGTGAGAAATACAAATGCAAAGAACCCATCACTGATCGCGAGGAGCTTCGTCGAATACTTTCTCTGCGTCGCGGGTGACGAGGCGAGCCTGCCTCTCGGATGTGAAATACGCCCGAGCCCATTCGATGATGACAACGAATCGATTCCGAAAGCCGATCAAAAAGTAGGTGTGTATGACGAGCCACGCGATCCACGCGATGAAACCAGACAATTTGAGCCCAACAACTTGGGCTACCGCAGCGGAGCGTCCGATAGTAGCCAACATTCCCTTGTCGACATAGCGAAAGTGGCTGCGTCTGTCGCCGCGCAGGTCCGATGTGATGCAGCGCGCTGCATGCGTCCCCATCTGCATCGCAGCTGGGGCAACACCCGGAACGTTTTCGACGTGAGCAAGATCGCCGATGACGAAGACCTCAGGGTGGCCAGGCACAGACAGATCCGGCTCAACTAAGACCCGGCCGCTTGAATCGAGCGGTACCCCCAAAGATCCCGCCAGAGCAGACCCTTTCACCCCCGCAGCCCAAAAAACATTGCGCGCGTTGATCCGATCGTCGCCGAGAGCAACTCCATGCTGGGTGACGTCGGTAACGCTGGTATTGGTTCGTACCTCAACCCCCAGCCCCACTAGTTGACGCTCCGCCTTTTGGCACAAGGGCTTATCGAACATCGGCAGGATACGGTCGCCGGCCTCGATCAATATCACCTTGGCGGCAGCGGGTTCGATATGGCGAAAGTCGCCCCCTAGCGACCGTCGCGCGATCTCAGCCAAGGCACCGGCAAGTTCGACCCCGGTAGGTCCGCCGCCGACCACCACGAAGGTCATCAAGCGATCGCGCACCTGCGAATCAGTTTCGTGCTCGGCCCGCTCGAAAGCGACGAGCAGGCGGTCTCGTATCCGAAGCGCATCTTCAAGACTCTTGAGCCCAACCGAGTGCAGCGCCCATTCGTCGTGGCCAAAGTACGAATGCGTGACACCGGTCGCTACTACGAGATAGTCATAGTCCAGCCAAGACTCTGCCACCTTGACCTTACGATTTACGGCATCCACCGAAACGACCTTGCCCAACATGACCTCAACATTTCGCTGTCCGCGAAAGATGCGGCGGATGGGGGCCGCCACGTCACTTGGATTAAGCGAGGCCGTGGCAACTTGATAGAGCAGCGGCTGGAACAGGTGATGATTGCGTTCGTCGATCAAAGTTATGTCGACATCGACACCCTTCAACGCACGAACAAGGTGCATACCCCCAAAGCCGGAGCCAACAACCACCAGACGTTTGCGGGTCTTCAGGTTCTAGGCCCCTTTCAATAACTTGAGGATCTGCTTATTTTCAGGGAAAGACCCCGAAAGCTTCTTCGACCAGATCTGCCTGCCGTCGACCGTTACTTCGAATCGACCCCCGTCAGAGGGGATCATTCGAAGCTCAGTTACTTCGCGCCCCAAAGTCAAAATTTCTGCCGCCAGACCGACGGCTCTATCGGTGTAATTTCAAACGACGCAATATTCAAGTTCGATCTTCATCGCTTCCTCCATTCCATATGTGTTGTCGCTACAGACTAATCTCCTAGCCGAAATGGAGGCCCTGATGACAGATCGATCTCAGAGACGATCTATCGCGTATCCAGCTTCCTTGACCGTGGATTCAAGTTCTTTCACGTGATCCAGGCCGCGGGTTTCGACTTGAAGAGCAACCTCAACTTCGCCGAGGTGCATCAGCCCGCCTTCTCGGTGGTGCTCGACGCCAACAACATTTCCTCCGGCTGAGGCCAAGACACCCAAAAGACGGGCAAGTTCACCGGGTCGATCTGAGATCCGAGTGCGGAACGACATATATCTTCCCGAGGAACTCATGCCGTATCGGATGATCCGCAGCAGCAACATCGGATCGATGTTTCCACCAGACAAAACGACAACAACAGGAAAACGCAGGTCGGCGAGGCCGCCAAACAGCGCCGCTACACCAGCCGCGCCCGAGGGTTCGACGATCAGTTTCGCCCGTTCTAACATCAAAAGAAGACCCTGAGCGATCTCATCATCTGTCACCGTCACAAGTTGGTCGACGAGACGAGTGACATGAGCCAGCGTCAATTCCCCCGGTGCTTTGGCTGCCAAACCGTCAGCAACCGTACTCACTTCGGTTAGCTGCACAAGGTGGCCAGCTTCAACTGATTTGGAAAGCGCTGCAGCGCCAACGGGCTCAACGCCAACAACGCGGATTTCTTCTGATCGACCTTTAGCGGCGGCGGCGATGCCTGATATCAGCCCGCCGCCGCCAACTGGAACGACGAGCGTTGCGGCCTCGGGGAGTTGCTCGAACACTTGCAAAGCGACAGTACCCTGGCCCGCGATAATGTCTGCGTGATCGAACGGATGCACCATGATCTTTTCGGTAGCCGCAACAAACTCCGAAGCCGCATCGAAGGCCTCGTTGTAATCTGCTCCCCTTAGTACGACCTCGGCACCATAGGCCCGCGTGGCCTCGACCTTGGGCAAGGCGGCGCCTGCTGGCATGAACACCGTTGCTTCGATACCGAGCATGTTCGCGGCGAGCGCGACTCCTTGTGCATGATTTCCAGCACTCGCCGCAACAACCCCCCGTTGACGGTCGCCAGCGCTAAGACCATGGAGGCGGTTATAGGCACCCCGGATCTTGAACGCACCGGTGAGTTGAAGATTCTCGCATTTGAGATACACAGGCCCTCCGCAGATCGTCGAAAGAGCTTGCGAATATTCAAGAGGAGTGCGCTGAGCCACATCCGCAAGTAACGAATGGGCTCGCTCTATCTGATCGATGCTTACTAATTCCATCAGACTTGGTACGCATCGGGCAGAGAATCGAGATTCGCCTCGACCCATTCGGCAGTTCGCTTCAAGCCATCTTCTAGAGTCACTTGCGGTTCCCATCCGGCCCATTCACGCGCACGAGTGGCATCGCATAGCAATCGCTCGACCTCGCTGGCGCCGGGTCGAAGGCGCTCGGAGTCAGTCACAACCATGGCTGTAGAACCGGTTGATCCGATGAGCAGTTGGGCAAGGTCGCCTATAGATATCTCCCTGCCGGAACCGATGTTCACGACCTGACCTAGGGCCCGGTCACATCCTGCGACGGCCAAAAACCCTGCCACGGTGTCATCGACAAAGTTGAAGTCGCGCGTCGGGGCGGTTGATCCAAGATGTATCTGCTTTGCGCCACGAAGTAACTGGCTCAATATGGTGGGAATGACCGCCCGTGTTGACTGGCGTGGTCCGTATGTGTTGAAGGGCCTGACGACGCGAACATCGAGTTCGAAAGCGTGATGGAAACTGAGCGCCATCATGTCGCCGCCGATCTTCGAAGCTGAATAAGGCGACTGCGGCTGCAACGGATGCATTTCGCTGATGGGGACTTGAAGTGCCGTTCCATAAACTTCGCTCGTTGATGTATGCACCAATCGCGCGCCGGTTCGTCTACAAGCCTCCGCAACATTGTAAGTACCCACGACATTGGTTTGCACATAACTACCAGGGGCTTGATAACTGTATGGAATACCTATCAGCGCAGCCAAGTGAAATACAACATCTACTCCATCAACAGCCGCTGCTACGAGTTCGAGATCACGAACATCGCCCGGAATGATCCGAACATCGGAGTTGCCTTTGAGCCAACCCCAGTCTGCGAGGGGGTTGTAGTAAACAAGTGCACTTACGTCAGCGCCATCTGCAACCAAACGCTCGACTAGATGGCTTCCGATGAAGCCATCGCCCCCGGTCACAAGTACCTTGACCCCACTCCAAGAACTCAATCACTCCTCCTCGTATGTAGCGAATTCCATGAGAACTCTTTGGAAGTCCTCATAACTTCCGATATCGAACCACTTCTCGATGATCGGGAACACGTTGACTCCGCCGGCACCCGACCGAACCCGTTCTATGAGCGAGGGCATGTCGACTGATTCGTCCTTACGAATGAGTTGAAGAACCTCTGGCTCTAATACATAGATGCCGGCGTTGCAAAGCACTTTCAACTCAGGCTTTTCTTGAAGTGCAACCAGCCGGGCACCCTTATTACTGATCACGCCGTAAGGGATCGTCGTCGAATGATAGGTCCCAGCCACAGTCATCGCTTTGCCGTGATGCCTGTGAAATTCGATCAAACGAGCGAAATTGAGCCTCGTCAAAATGTCAGCGTTGGTCACCAGGATGGGCACTTTAGGGCGCCCAGGTAAAAGAGACAGTGCGCCGGCAGTGTCGAGTTTTTGCACTTCTTTCAGATAACTAAGTTCGACACCTTGCTTCGACCCGTCACCGAGACGTTGCTCGAACACCTTGGCCTTGTAATTGACCGACAGATAAACCTTCTTTATCCCGGCAAGCGCGATTGCCGACATGATGCGCTCCACTATCGAAGTGGTACCAACTTTGAGAAGCGGTTTGGGTACCTTGTCGGTCAGTGGCCGCAGCCGCTCGCCCCGGCCCCCAGCCATAATCACCGCGATAGGTAATGCGGCCGAAGGGGTCGCTGCCCTCGAAGTCCGCTTCGCCCGAACCGTTATCTCATCAGAAAGATCAGCACCATCGAGCAATGCGGTGCGTATATCCATGTCATGGATATGGCCGATCGACTTTCCCTTATCGCCGACCACCGCGACGATGCCGTCAGCGTCTAAGCGTGCAAACGCCTCAGCCCATGTAGCACCACGTTTGACCTTACTCATCGCGCTAACGAGATAACCCAGCGCGCGAGGTCATGCGCTGCATTTGGACGAGACGCTTTCGACAACCCTTCGGCCATGGTCTGCAATCTACCCCGTTCATGGACGAATCCTTCGATCAACGATCCGAGGTTGGCCTCAGTGGCGTCATGATCTCTGACCATGACAGCTCCGCCAACATCGACGAGAGCACGCGCGTTCACAGCCTGATGGTCGGCCGTAGCATGTGGATACGGAACAAGTATCGAAGGAAGCCCCACGACTGACAATTCAGCTACCGTGGCCGCCCCCGCGCGGCATATCGCCAGATCTGCGGCGGCATAGGCGAAGTCCATACGATCTATGAACGCCAACGCCCTTGCAACCTTCGAGCCGTTCAGGGCCAGGTTGACGGCATCGAAACTATCTTTTCCTGTCTTAACGATCACTGCGATATCGGCTCGCTCCGCCCATCGTCGTGCCAGACCGATGGCTGCCTGATTCAAACTCTGCGCGCCTTGGCTTCCCCCAACGACCAGGACCATGAACTGGTCTTCGCGCAAACCGAACGAAGACCGCGCTTGTTCCCGAAGGGCAACCCGATCAAAGTTTGCGATCTCTGCTCGAAGCGGCATTCCCACAACGCGCGACCCCGGAAAATAAGACGTCGAGGACTCAAAGGCCAACGCGACATTGCGGCAAAAGCGCGAAGCGAAGAGGTTCGCCTTGCCCGGGATGGCACCCGACTCATGGATCAACGATGGTGTGCGCTGCATCCGCGCAGCGATGACAAGAGGAACGCCGGCATAACCACCCATCCCAACCGCAACGGAAGTTCCGCGTTTACGAAGGAGCGTGCGCGACTGCATGATCGCGCGTAGCAAAGCCCCTGGAACCACAGCACGATGGCGTCCCGCAAACGGGACCATGTTCACCAGATCCAACGGGTATCCCGCGTCTGGGATCAGCGTTCGTTCAAGGCCCCTTGGCGTTCCCACGAACCCCACTTGCGACTGCGGTTCCAACTGCCTTATCGCGTCGGCGAGGGCCAGGCCGGGGAAGATGTGACCGCCGGTGCCGCCTGCTGCGATAAGTACCTTCAGAGGTAAAGGCCTGTCCGGCCGTCCACTCGCTCCGAGGCAACAGCATGGATGTCGCGCTCTCGCAGCACCAGATACTCTTCGCCACGGATCTCAACTTCATAAGCATTCTCAGGAGCAAACAACACTAGGTCTCCGCCCTCAGCGCTTCTTACCATCGGACCCACCGCCGCTACTTCACCCCAGATAGCCTTCTTCGTATCGGTCTCAGCCGTGGCTGGAATGAGGATGCCGCCCCGACTCTTACGTTCGCCCATCTCACTCGGAGATGCAACGAGAAGTCGATCAACGGTCATGCGGATCGATTGACGTTGATTCTCGCCCTCGATCGAAATAAGTTTCTTCTTCTTTTCGCTCATCTAGTCTCCTGTTCAGGTATCAGTTTGCCACTAACGTGGTTCAGGTCCATGGGTTTGCCACATCGCTGAGGCGCACCAGCACGCCACGAAAGCGGTCACGCTCCTTTAGACGAGCCTCGACAGCCACAACGCGGCGCCTCAAGCGTGCAAGTTCAGTTTCTGCGGCCAGCAGTTTGTTTTCAAGAGCGATTATGCGCCTCACTCCGGACAGATTGATCCCCTCATGTTGAGTTAAGTCTTGGATATGGCGCAGTTGGTCTACATCACGCTCGGAGTAGCGGCGACTATTGCCTGCGGTGCGTTCGGGCTCCAAGAGACCTTTGCGTTCATACATACGAAGCGTCTGAGGATGCACGCCAGCTAAGTCTGCCACGACACTAATGACGTAAACCGCTCTTTCACGATCCGGCATCGAGACCCTCTCTTGGAGAAGCGGTATCGAGTTCGGCTAATTGTTCGATGAGTTTGCGCTGTTGTTTGGTGAGCTTTGCTGGCACCGTGACGTCCACGGTAACTAAGAGGTCAGTTCGGCCCCCCGCGAGTTCTGGGCCCTTGCCGCGAACTCGGAAAGTCTTGCCCGATGCAGTGCCAGCAGGAATCTTGAGCGTCACCGGTTGGCCGTTGAGCGTCGGTACTTGCACCTCGGCCCCCAGCGCCGCTTCGGTGAAAAGCACCGGAACGCGCACCGTCACATCGTTGTCCTTGCGGCCGAAAAACTTGTGAGGCTGAACCCGAATCCTGACATACAGGTCTCCACGCCGGGTGCCAGGACCCGCATCGGCACCTTTGCCCGCCAGGCGGATACGGGCTCCGTCGTGCACTCCTTGGGGAAGTCGAGCCTTCACAACGCGTGGTCCCACTTGCAGGCTCACCGTCGGTCCGCTCATCGAATCCAAGAAGCTGAGGCTGACTTCAGTTTCCAGATCCTGGCCTCGCGCTGGGCCCCTCGCTTGACCTCGGCCTGCCCTGGCGAAGTCCGCCCCAAAAAGACTGCCGAACAGGTCTTCTACATTGATGCGCTGCTCTCCGCTGCCCGAAAAACGCGGGCCACCCGCCATCATCGTTCGAAGTTGGTCGTACTCCGTTCGCTTCTTAGGGTCACCGATCACATCGTGGGCCTGCGAGATCTCTTTGAATTTCGACTCTGTCGACGCGCTGCCAGAGTTGGTATCGGGGTGATACTTCTGGGCTAACTTGCGATATGCCTTCTTGATGTCAGCCG
>JBDSRR010000105.1:0-1577 GCA_039929185.1 Actinomycetota bacterium | reverse complement strand
ACCTCCGTCCCTCGGATATTCGTTATCAAGGACTCAAGAGGTTGCTCCACGATCAGCTTGACCCCTACTGCCGCGGCAAGATGAAAGACGACATCCGATCGATGCACCAAGTCATCGACAAGATCGGCGTCCAATACGGAACCTAAGACAAATTCGAACGCAGGATCTTCAAGGTGATGGCGGATGTTGTCGTGTCGGCCTGTTGTCACATTGTCCAGGGCGATGACCGAGTCGCCGCGAAGAAGAAGGGCGTCGACCAAGTGCGACCCAATGAAACCCGCCCCGCCGGTTACAAGTACACGCATCGGTAGAACTATATAGACCTGTAGAGGGATGCCAGCGATTCCAACATCTGAGCCTTAGTGAACTGGTGTTGCACGCGTGCCTGGGCCGCATGACCCATCTCATGCCGCCTAGTCTTGTCACCCAGGATCGTTTTGATGGCATCCGTCAACGCCCTTGGTTCGCGGGGCGACACCACCAATCCCGTTTGATCGTCCTGATTGAGCCAGGACGTGCCGGTTCCAACCTCAGTCGAGATTGCCGGGGTGCCACAAGCCATTGCCTCAAGCATAGATATCCCAAATGTTTCTGCCTCCGACGTGGAAGGCAGTACGAAGACATCTGCAGCGTGGTAGTACGCGCCGCGATCTTCATCGGGTATCTCACCAACGAATCGAACTTTGCCTGAAAGAGCGAGCCGTTCGGTTAAGTCCTCTAGGTCCTTGCGCAGTGGCCCGTCGCCAACGATCAGGCAGGTCGCTTGTATGTCACGCATGGCCTCGATCAATAGATCGATCCCTTTGTAATAAGCAAGTCGGCCGAGGAACAATACGATCGGTCCGTCGTATCGCTCCTTCAAAGTTTCGGTAAGCGTGGGTGTGACTGCCCACTCTTTTGGATCAACGCCATAAGGAATCACTACTGTCTTATCTCGGACAGGTCCGAGCAAGGGCGAGTTTTCCAGGAGTCGCTCGGACCCAACAACCAACGCACTTGCGCGCTCAAGGAATCTGCGATGAAACGGGGCGAAAAATGGAAGTAGCGCTCGCCGGCCAACGATAGGGGCATGGTGGGTGGCGATCATGGGTACCTTCGAACGTGAGGCCAGGTACGCCATCTCGCCAAACGGATTCGGCATATGAAAATGCATGAGATCGGCGCTGCATCCACGCAACATCTTGGCCCACGCTGCCGTGATTGGTGTTGACGCTGGCCGAAATAACTCTGGGGTCCTGATGATCCGTACTCCCCCATCGTCCTCGACAACAAGTTTCCGACTGCGCGACGAGGTCAAGACTGCGGAATCAAAACCCGGCATGGAGTGAACAACGTCATGGATGTGCTGTTCGATGCCTCCGCGAGTGGGGGGGTAATAATCCTTGAAAACATGCAGCACTCTCATGAGACTTGCAGGTTACAGTGATGTTCCTTGATGAACAGCGAGAAGGGTTGGTCGCTACGGCCGCGAATTGGCCGAAGCTCTAAGGCAAATGCCGGAGAGCGAAGGCACTCGATCTCGCCTCACGAATCAGGAAGGTGAAGCGCGGGGTTCGTCGCGGGCTTTTCAGAACCTT
>JBDSRR010000104.1:0-3102 GCA_039929185.1 Actinomycetota bacterium | reverse complement strand
TAGCTCTTCCATGGCGATGCCGGTAAGACGAAGGATGGGAGATCGTGGGGTGGTCCCCTTGAAAAACCCTTCTAGTTGTTCGATGCCTGTCAGCCCGAACACTTCGGCACCAGGGTAGGCCCCGCGAACAGGCTCCTTCCACACATGCATTGAAGCCGAGGGGTCGTCGTCCTTAACGACTGGCGCGAAATCTCTGAGCGCGACAAGATCGCGCGGCCGAACGTCTTGGGCCGTTCGCAAACGCCCAACCATTGCCCGGACCATGTAGGCCGCAACGCCTGGCTGGGTAAGCAGAGCCGAGAAGTCTGCTTGATCGACCACAAGCAGATCCATCGCAGTGATCGCGGTGACGGTCGCAGTTCGCGGCCCTCCTTCGAGCGCCGCCATCTCCCCAAAGAAATCACCAGGTCCCAGCGTCGTCAGCTCCACGCCGGCCAGCGTAACGACAGCATTGCCGTTCACGATGATGAACGACTCACTGCCCTCCTCGTTTTCCCTGAGAACCACCTCATGGGACTCAACCTCTATCTCCTCGACGATCGAGTCGATGAGCGCGATCTCATCGTCGCTGCTTGTCTTGAACATCGGCAGGCCGCGCAGTGTGTCGGTTCGGCTTTGGGAAATGGTTGGCATCATCGTTGACCCTCCTTCGTTGATCCATAGTGACCGAAGGGCGTTATCGGGCGGTTACCACGCTGTAACTGAGCTTCGCGGAGATCGGTTATGGCACGACTACCGAGACCGGGGATGATGCTTACTCGTAGGTTGTACCATTTCGTCCAGGCACGTTAGGAGGACACGCAAGTTGGATTTTCGGATCCTCGGCACGGTAGAGGTCGTTCACGAAGATCGCTCCGTCGACCTCGGGCCACCGCTGGAAAAGGCGATCCTGGCGCGTCTTTTGATCGAAGCCGGACGAATCTTATCGCTCGATCGTTTGATCGAGGACCTTTGGGAGGGCGAACCCCCCGCCTCCGCCAACGTCTCGATCCGGGTTCGAATCTCAAAACTCCGAAAGGCGCTGTCCGCTTCCGGCACTGGCACCGAGATCCGGACTCAGCAGCCTGGATACGTATTGATGTTAGACCCCGCTGACTCCTTGGACTGGTCCCTGTTCGAAGCACTTCACAACAAGGGTCGCACTGCCTTGCAGGGTGGGGACATCGAGGCGTCTATACGTGACCTCGACGCGGCTTTGTCGCTATGGCGCGGTCCCGCGCTTTCGGGAATCGGGCACCCTCCGTTCGCGCTGGGCGAAATCGCCAAACTCGAGGAGGCGCGGCTTGCGGCTGTCGAGGATCGGATCGAAGCAGGCATCGCGGCGGGTCGCCATGCCGAACATATATCCGAGCTGGAAACTCTCGTCGCGCAGAATCCGCTCAGAGAGCGCCTCTGGGCACAAAAGATGACGGCCCTTTATCGTTCCGGGCGGCAAGCCGACGCCTTGGCCGCATTCCAGGATCTTCGACGGCTCTTAAAAGAAGATCTTGGGATCGATCCATCTGTCGAACTGTCTCGGCTTGAATCACAGATACTCGAACAGGCTCCAGAAATCTCCCTGCGTGTCACAGCGTCACAACAAAAAACTCTGCCGACGGGAGTCGTCACCTTCTTCCTAACCGACATCGAGGGATCTACTGAGATGTGGGAAGCGAACCCTTCGACGATGGCCGACGTACTGGAGCAACACGACGGGTTGATAGCGAAGGTGATCGACGAGGCAGGGGGTCACCTCATCAAATCAAAGGGTGAGGGCGACGCGACCCTTTCTGTCTTTCGGCGTGCTTCCGATGCTGTATGCGCGGCGGTCGACCTCAATCGTGCGCTTGGAACAAAGCAGTGGCCAGACGGAGTCCGCCCCAAGGTTCGGTTAGCGATCCACACCGGTGAGGCACACGAACGCGACGGGGACTATTTTGGGCCCGCCGTGAACAGGGCGGCGCGTGTTCGCACTCTTGCGCATGGCGGACAAGTACTCCTTTCCCAAGTGGCTGCTGAGCTCGTGCGCGACTCATTGCCGGAAGGGACCTCACTCGCCGATCTTGGAGAGCGACCTTTGCGAGGACTTGCTCGACATGAGCACGTCTTCGAATTGATCGGCGGATCACCCAGCTCGCATGACGCGCGTGCCCAAGAGACTCATCCACCCTCACGGCCCCCGCTTCCCGTTACCTTATTACCCGTTGCAGACAGCCTTTTCGTAGGACGTGCGCTGGAGCTCGAACGTCTGGGAACATCATTGAAAGAAGTTACTGCTGGCCAGTTGAGGGCTGTGTTCGTCGCGGGCGAGCCCGGCATCGGTAAGACGCGTCTGTGTTCCGAGTTCGCACGTCTTGCGTACGAGCAAGACGCGGTTGTTCTTTACGGACGATCGGACGAAGAACCTTTGGTTCCTTATCAGCCATTCGTGGAAGCGCTAAGAGGATGGGCTAACGCCCTGTCACCCTCGGAAAGGGCGGGAGTCCCGCGCGCTGAGTATCTGGCTCAACTGGTTACGGAGTTCGCCGGGTCGGCGCGGCCAGCACCGGCCGAGGATCCAGAGGTTGCGCGGTACAAGTTCTTCGAAGCGGTGGCTTCGGCTTTGGAGCACGCAACGCTCGCTGGTCCTGTGCTGTTGATACTTGACGATCTTCATTGGGCGGATCGTCCAACTCTTCAGCTCTTGCAACACGTTCTGCGAACGCGAGGATCGTCTGCGATCCTAGTGCTGGGTACTTATCGCGAGTCAGACCTAGGTCGCACAAGACCCCTTGCCGAGGCGATGGCCGACTTTCGGCGCGAACGCGCTTTCGAGCGGATCGCACTGCAGGGCTTGGCCGAAGAAGAGATCCTCGCTCTGTTAGAAAAAGCTGCTACCCACGACGTTGGAGGGGGCGGGCGCGCCCTTGCCCGCGCGCTCAGTGAGACGACCGAAGGCAACCCTTTCTTTGTCGAACAGATACTCGGCAATCTCATCGAAACCGGGCGCTTGGTCCTTCAGGAAGGCCAATGGGCCCTTGAGGACCGCGTTGAAGATCTTGGGATCCCCGAGGCGATCATCGAGGCGATCGGCCGGAGGTTGGCGCGTCTATCTGAACCATGTAACAAGGTGCTCGCGGCCGC
>JBDSRR010000103.1:0-6275 GCA_039929185.1 Actinomycetota bacterium | reverse complement strand
TACGCGGTGGCCAAGTCGATCGTCTTGCCGTGGCTAAGCATGTGGTTCAAAACCCACATCGAGGGGTCTGAATCGATCCCCGTAAAGGGGCCGGTGCTTATCGCCGTCAATCATGTCTCTTTGTTCGACCCGTTCGCAGTCGCCTACGCGATCGACCGGCGTGGGCGTCACCCCCGGTTCCTAGTCAAGTCCACCTTGTTTCGTATTCCCGGTGTGAGTTGGATATTGCGAAGCGCTGGCCAGGTTCGGGTGGATAGGGGAACCCCTGAGGCACCATGGTCACTTCAACATGCTGAGAGAGCTTTGGCCGAGGGAGAACTCATAGTTATCTTTCCAGAGGGCACTATCAGCCGGGAGGCGGACCTTGAACCTCTCGAACCAAAAACTGGATTGGCGCGCCTGGCGCTTTCAACGGGAATCCCTGTCATTCCCTGTGCGACCTGGGGTGGACAATGGGTGTGGAGCTATCACATGGGTTTTCGTCCAGGTCCGGGTAAGGATGTATGGGTGCGCTTTGGGTCGCCGCTTAAGTTCGAAGGATACGAAAAACGTAAGGATGATCCCCAGGCCTGGGCAGAGGTGGGTCGTGAGGTTATGGACGAGATCGAGATATTGAAGGCAGGCATGCGATCGGCAAAACCTTGGGTGGCGAAACAGGTCCGGGCTAAACACTTGAAGAGAGTGCAGTGATGGATGCCGATACCAAGGTTGCAGTCATAGGGTCGGGTTCTTGGGGTACCGCATTCGGCAATGCGCTTGCGACGAAGGGTTTGAAGGTTACGCTTTGGGCAAGACGGCCCGAATTGGCTGATGCCATTCAAGGGGGGCATGAAAATCCGGACTATCTTCCGGGGGTGTTTTTGTCTCCGCGCCTGCGAGCAGCCCATGAACTCGAAGTTGCTGTCGAAGATGCGGGCGTGATCGTCATGGCAGTTCCGTCACAGGGGTTCAGAGACGTGACGAGACAAGTCGCAGCCCTTGCTGATCCCTCTGCGCCATTCGTCAGTTTGGCGAAGGGCCTTGAGATCGATTCACTCAAACGGATGAGTGAAGTTGTCGGCGAGGAGGCCCCCGGTGCTCGCGTGGCTTGCTTGTCAGGGCCGAATCTTGCTCAAGAAATAGCGAAGGGTTACCCGGCTGCTTCGGTGGTTGCATCAAACGATCCAGATACCGCAGACGGTTTGCAGGAGTTGTTTATGAGCCCCATCTTCCGAACCTATTCGAGTAACGACATCCGTGGAGTTGAAATTTCAGGTGTGGTCAAAAACGTTATCGCCATAGCAACCGGCATCGCTGAGGGTCTTGGGTTTGGCGACAACACTAAGGCCACGGTGATCACGCGTGGTCTCGCTGAGATGACACGGCTAGGCGTAAAGATGGGGGCTGATTCAGCCACTTTCTCTGGACTCGCTGGAGTTGGCGACCTTATCTGCACCTGCATGAGCAGCCTTTCGCGAAATCATCACGTTGGTCTCGAATTAGGTAAGGGTGTCAAGGTCGCCGACATCTTGAAGCAGATGCGGCAGGTTGCTGAGGGAGTTCGATCGTCAAAGGCGGTTCAGCAATTGGCAGAACAACATGCGATCGATCTGCCCATCTGTAGCGGTGTCTTTCGTGTTATCCACGAGGGGCAGGAAGTCACAGCGATGCTGAGCGACCTCTTACGGACTGTGCGGGTTAGGGAAGCGGACTAACCTGGGCCTTAGGCCGAGCGAAGCAGGGTTTTGAAGTTTTCGAGGTCACTTGCGCGTTCCTCAGCCACCTCCCGCGTGACCTTACCGGCCATGACTAGTTCGGCTAAGGATTTGTCCATGGTCTGCATTCCGAGTGCTCCTCCGGCTTGCATGCTGGAGAAGATCTGGTGAGTTTTGCCTTCTCGGATCAGGTTTGAAACAGCGGGGGTTACGATCAAGACTTCAGCCGCCAAGGCCCTGCCCACGCCGTCCGCGGTAGGGACAAGGGTCTGAGTCATTACCCCCTG
This sequence comes from Actinomycetota bacterium, assembly GCA_039929185.1. GTDB lineage: Bacteria > Actinomycetota > CADDZG01 > JAHWKV01 > JAHWKV01 > JBDSRR01. The sequence goes on along the minus strand of JBDSRR010000103.1, from coordinate 4,294 downwards.
CAGTGATGCTGCAAGTTGGATCCTGATCTGCTGCTGTTGGTGCGGCGGGAAAACGTCGATGATGCGATCAACCGAAGATGGCGCCGAGTTGGTATGCAAAGTAGCGAAAACGAGGTGGCCCGTTTCAGCGGCGGTGATCGCCATCTGGATCGTTTCGAGATCGCGCATCTCGCCGACCAAGATGACGTCAGGATCCTGGCGCAATACATGCTTCAACGCTTGGGCGAAACTATGTGTGTCGGATCCAACTTCGCGCTGATGCACAGCGCATTTCTTATGCTTATGAAGAAATTCGATGGGGTCCTCGACAGTCATGATGTGCGCGGACTGTTCTGTATTTACGATGTCGATCAATGCGGCGAGTGTCGTCGACTTACCTGATCCGGTCGGTCCCGTTACCAGGACGAGTCCGCGTGGAAGACGGGCAAATTGCGATATCTGGATAGGTGCCCCCAATTGTTCCAAGGTTTTGATCTCGAATGGGATCAACCGAAAGGCGATGCCCATCGCGTCGCGCTGACGATAGACGTTGACGCGATATCGGGCGATGCCGGGTAATGAATACGAGAAGTCAAGTTCCAGCTCATTTTCGAATTGTTCCCGTTGACGCTGGGTGAGTATCGAGTAAGCCATGCGCTGAATCTCTGGGGGCATCATCCGCTCGTATTCGGTCTTGACCAAGTCGCCTCGTCTGCGGTAAAGAGGTGGGTTGCCCGCGGAGATATGAAGATCCGAGGCGTCTAGCTCGATCATCTGGGCCAGCAATTCCGCGAGGTTAGCCTCGGCTTTGGTGTCTTGAACCGCCGATTCTGAAGTTGGTTCGTTTTCGACCATCACTGATTCGTTGTAGAGGGTCTGAGATTCTTCAGTCACGATGGACCTTTCGGATGACTAGTAGTGTCACTTTAGCCCTACTAGTGGGCACAAACATGAATGACCTGAAAGAATCTTGATCGTGCGTTTCGACACGAAGACAACTCATGGCTCAGATCACCTACCGCAGGTAGGGGAGTTGCCCCTGTCGACACCTATCTGGCAGGTGTCGGACTATGCCTACGAAGATGCTGCCCACTACAGCGACGTGATCAACGAGCGCGTGCCCGGCCAGGTCTATGGACGGTACGGAGGGCCAACGGTTGACGTGTTAGCTGGGGTTCTTGCCTCGATCGAAGGGGCAGAGTCAGCGTGGGTTTTCTCGTCGGGGATGGGGGCTATCCATGCCACCATGATGTTTTATGCCGGGAACGGATGCAGGATCGTGGCAGCAAGGACACTTTACGGCGGCACATATGGCCTGTTGACAGAAGGTGCCCGCCGGGTCGGCATCGACGTGGCATTCGCTGATTCAACCGACGCGGCTAACGTGGCAACGGTCATCGACGAACTTGCATCGAAGACAACTTGTGTCTTCATAGAATCTGTCGCGAATCCCACTTTCGACGTGGCCGACATCGAAGGCATCGCAGACGTCTGCCGTGAACGTGGAGTGCCCCTGGTAGTAGATAACACCGTAGCCACTCCAGCTCTGATGAATCCGCTCGAACTCGGGGCGGAGGTGGTTATTCATGCGACTTCCAAGTACATCGGGGGACACCATGATCTGATGGGAGGCGCCGTTATCGGATCGCATGATGACGTTTCCGCTATCCGTCATCTGGCCATCCGTTACGGAACGACCGCGTCAGCGTTTGAGTCATGGCTCGCTCTGCGCGGAGTTGCAACGCTTGGAATCAGGATGCAACGGCACTCGTCCAATGCGCTTGAGGTTGCAAGATTCCTAGAATCGCGCGTCGACAGAGTCATTTATCCGGGACTGGAAACTCATCCTCAGTACGAAAGAGCATCGAGGCTGTTAAAAGGGGGCGGCGGCATGGTTGCCGCCGACTTCGGCTCTCAGGAAGCGGCGTGGGCCTTCATGGGCAAGGTAAAGGTAGCCCGCGTCGGCTCATCGTTCGGGGGAGTGCGCACTGAAGTGACTCACCCCGCAACAACTTCACATCGACAATTCTCACCTTCTGACCGCGCCCTCGGGGGCATCACAGACGGTTTGGTTCGAATCTCTGTTGGGATCGAAGACATCGACGATCTTCTTGAGGATTTCACGAGTGCTCTCGATGCCTGAGGGCAAGATTCGAGTAGCAATTATTTTTGGGGGCAGGTCCGCGGAACACGAAGTGTCCTGCGAATCCGCGCGCCATGTTGCCGCGGCGATGGACCCAACGAAGTACGACGTTATCCCGATCGGTATCTCCCGCGAGGGTAGATGGATGCTGCCTGATGCCTCACGCAAGGCTCTAGAGGGTGGGGTCCTCGAGATTCCAGATGGTTCCCTAGTCGCAGAGGGTGAAACGGTCAACATATTGGCTGATCCCCAGAGAAGGCAGATCGTCCCGGCAGATCGCCATAGCGCAGTTGACGATATATCGGTTGAGGTTGTTTTCCCGGTCCTTCATGGACCGTATGGCGAGGATGGCACGGTCCAGGGACTTCTCGAATTAGCTGGTATCCCCTACGTGGGGTCGGGAGTTCTTGGGTCGGCACTTTCAATGGACAAAGAAAAGATGAAAGTTATGTTTCACGCGGCTGGGCTGCCAAGCCCGAGATATGTGGTCATCCGTGAACACGACTGGACGCGGCAACGTCGGCGCTTGATCGATGACGCCCCCCAGTTAGGGTTTCCATGCTTCACCAAGCCAGCCAACCTGGGATCGTCGGTTGGAATCACCAGATGCGTAGATCCCGAATCGTTGGAAGCGGGTATAGCCGAAGCGTTTCTGCACGACCGCAAAGTCCTAGTTGAGGAAGCGATCATCGGCAGAGAGCTCGAATGCGGGGTGCTTGGCAACGACGAACCACAAGCAAGCGGTGTGGGCGAGGTGGTTTCTGTTCGAGATTTCTATGACTACGAAGCCAAATACCGAGACGAAGACTCGAAGACCATCATCCCCGCGGATATACCAGACCCAGTGGCCGAGGTTGTGCGCAACTATTCGATCCGCGCTTTCCAGTCGGTTGATGCTGCCGGTCTTGCCCGCGTCGACTTCTTCTACCAGCAGGACGGCCGAGGGGTCTTGATCAACGAAATCAACACCATCCCGGGCTTCACGACTATCTCGATGTTTCCGAAACTATGGATGGCAACAGGGCTGTCATACCCAAACCTGATCGACAGGTTGATCCAATTGGCGATGCAAAGGCATGATGCGAAACGCTAGAGGAACACCGAACCCATAATTGAGAGTGCCGTAACCTAGTGGCTGCACTATGCGTTATATCCACTGGAGGGGAATCTTTCAGGCTTTGAACAACAAAATGAAAATCAGGCGTAAAGCGGCGATCCTGGCGGCAATGGCTATCGCTATGTCGGTCATCTGGCATGCTCCCGCTGCGCCCTCGCTCTTCACCTCGGTTGAAGGATTTGCGACGAAGACCGGATTCAGAGGCGTATTCGCCTGGCAGGCCAGTCAGCCGGTCAAGGCAGTGGTGCATTACGGGGTGGACCCTCAAGCTCTCGACGCCTCGACGGTCGCGTTACCGGGGGCCCCCGATGCGGCTGGCATGACGATCATCGATGGTCTCGAAGCGGGTGCCACTTATTACTGGCAAGTCGAGGACTTGGTTACGGGAGAAAAGTCCGAGGTTTCTAACTTCAAGGCCGCTAACGCGTACAACGACTGGGACGGGCAAACCTACACCCTCGACTTACTGATCCAGCTCGATTCGGAGTCTCTTCCTCCAGGTGTGCCGTGGGATCTGGCGAGCGAGAACACCGCCGCCGGCGTGAATATCTTTGCCGAGCGCCTTTACGATGCGATGGATGGTTTCGCGCGTTTGGGCAACGTGATCATCACTGACACCGAAACAGACAACGCTGGCAGCGTGCCTTTCGTGCCTGGCACAGGTTGCGCCGCGGTCGAAGGGGCAGGGGGAAATCTCGCCGATGTGCTCATTCAGACCACCCTACCCTTCGACAGCCACACCTTCAGTGGATGGGCTATCGACGAGCCTTGCACCTCTTTCTACGTCGGAAGGATCGGCCAACTGGTGAGTCCTTGGGGAGAGATTGGACCGGAGGATCTGCATTTCGGCTTCGTTGCCACGCATGAAATGATGCATTACGCCTTTAACGCACCGGACCTTTATGGTGCCTCCGATATCAATGACCCCCGATCGTCGGGATGCTGGGATCTTTCCTGGGACGGATCGTTGATGCATAACTCCGGCGGATGGAACGGAAAGCGTTGGGAGCTCACTGAACTTGATCGCAATCCCCACCTCACCCCCTGCGATCACT
>JBDSRR010000102.1:0-3176 GCA_039929185.1 Actinomycetota bacterium | reverse complement strand
AGACTCCAACTCAGCTCGAAGTTCAACATGATTTTCGATTATGCCGTTATGCACCACGGCCAAACGAGATTCGCAATCGATATGAGGATGGGCGTTTTGTTCGGTTGGCGGGCCACACGTCGCCCATCTTGTATGCCCGATCCCCAGGGTTTGGCTTGAAACACTTCCTCCTTCGGTTGCGGCAACTAACTCCGCGACTTTTCCCGCTCGCCTCACAACTGTCAACCCATCTGATGACACCAAGGCGACACCTGCAGAGTCGTACCCGCGATATTCAAGAGACCTCAAGCCATCGAGAAGGATGTCCAGGGCCGGTTTCGAGCCGACATAACCCACGATTCCACACATATGAAGGTTCCTTTCCGCTGCGCGCCTTTAGACGCGCTTGAATGAATACCCGCAGGGCAGAAAGTTGGGAGAACGACGCTCTCCGCCACATCGAAGTTGTTTTGGTCCGAAGTCGCCTTCGGGTTTTGTCAACTCCATAACGGTCGTGGCCGACCGGGGGTCACCCGCCGAATGTTCCGAGATCCCCCTCCTCGTCAACTCGCGATATCGCGAGTCCAGGCGCTGGGGTGTTGCTCTGTCTACCCTCTTACAGCTCAAGTTTCAACCAAGGGCCCTCCCTTCACTGATGATGTTACAGGGATGATGTTACAGGCTGTTGCGCACTAAATCTGCGATCTGCACGGCGATCTGTTGGGCGACAGACTCATCCTGGGCTTCGACCATGACACGAACCAAGGATTCGGTTCCCGAGGGTCGCACTAAGACGCGCCCTGTTTCGCCAAGTCGCTGCTCTGCCTGTTGCACACCTTCCCAAACCTCCGACGCCTCGGGGAGGCCATCCTTGTTCCCAACGACAACATTTACAAGTACCTGCGGACAGCGTTTGACCAATGACGCAAGCTGAGACACAGACTTTCCTGTTGAAGTCATACGCCCGAGAACTCTTAGCGCAGCGATCAGTCCATCACCGGTGGTCGCGTATTCAGAGAAGATCAGGTGCCCCGACTGTTCGCCGCCAACAACTGCTTCGCGCTCGCGCATCGCTTCGATGACATACCGATCACCAACAGCGGTTTCAACGATATCTATCGATTCCGATGACATTGCCAACCTGAAACCAAGATTAGCCATGACGGTAGCGACAACAAGATTGTTCTTTAGGCGGCCCTGTTCCTTCAACTCAACCGCGCAAAGAGCCATCATCTGATCGCCATCGATGACTTCTCCGGTTTCGTCCACCGCTATGACACGGTCGGCATCGCCATCATGAGCGAAACCAACATCAGCGCCGTTTGATAAGACTGTTTCGGCTAGAACTTCTGGATGATTCGACCCGCACCGAACGTTGATGTTGGTCCCGTCCGGTGCCGCGTTGATGACAACTACTTCTGCCCCAGCCCGGATCAGTGCCTCGGGTGTCGTTCGAAAAGCCGCCCCATTGGCACAGTCAACGACGACCTTAAGGCCGACGAGACTTCTTCCCTCTAGCGCCTTGAGAGCATGGTCTACATACAGAGCCTCAGCTTCGGGAAGGTACCCGGGGCGACCTACATCAACCCCGACGGGTCGTGAAAGATCTTCCGATCCGAGTAGATCTTCGATCTTTGCCTCATCAGCATCGGCCAGTTTGAATCCATCCGGGCCAAAGAATTTGATGCCGTTGTCCTGAACCGGGTTATGAGAGCCCGAAACAACCGCTCCCGCCGCCGCCCGAAGGTGAGTCACCAAGAAGGCGACAGCCGGGGTAGGCAGAACTTCGCAACGAACAACGTCAGCCCCTGCCGACAAGAGCCCTGCCACCAGAGCTGATTCCAGCATCTCGCCGCTTATTCGCGTGTCGCGCGCGACCACAACGGTGGGTCGCTTAACGATGCCGCCCAACTCGACCGCGGCTGCTCTGCCCAGTTGAAGGACCAATTCCGGGCTTAGTTCGGTATTGGCGATGCCCCGAACGCCATCGGTTCCAAAAAGTTCTGACATTCAGCGATATTACTGCCAGAATGCCCCCATGCAGCGAGCTGTCTTAAACGGATGGGACATAGCCTTCGACGACGTCGGGAGCGGACCGGTACTTTTCCTTATCCATGGCTTGCTCATGGATCACACGATGTTTGCGCCTCAAGTCGATACCCTACGGGACCGCTATCGGCTGATCACTCCCGATCTTCGCAATCACGGAGACTCTGAGAGCCGAGCCGAATCGCACACCCAATGGGACGCGGTAGAAGATGCGATCGCCCTTTGCAACAAACTTGACATCGAAAGCGCGATCTTCGGCGGGGTCAGCCAGGGCGGATTTCAGTCCCTGCGCCTAGCTCTAAAGTATCCCGACCGGGTAGCGGGACTGATACTGATCGAGACTCAGGCAGGCGCAGAAGATCCAACGCTGGTTCCCATCTACGAGGGCATGTCCGAAGTTGTGGCAGCCGAAGGATGGAATGACTTCATCCTAGACTCTGTCGCTGCGCTGCTGTTCGGTACAAGCGCATCCGATGACCTGAAGAACCACTGGATCGAGCGTTGGCGCAAGATGAATGCAAAGCACGCGATGCAAACCCTTCAAGCTGTGACAAGGCGCGATGACGTCAGCAGCCGATTGTCCGAAATAACCGCTCCCGCACTTGTCATCCACGGACTTGAAGACGCTGCGATAAGCATGGACCGCGCCCAAGCGACTGCTGATGGACTTAAAGGTCTAGTGCAATTCGTAAAGCTAGAACATGCTGGTCATTCCGCCACAGTGGAGCAACCCGATCTAGTCAACGAAGCCATCGTACGATTCCTCAGGTAGCAGGAGGTCCGATCAGACCTCCTGCTGGCCCTGGCCGTGACGGCGGCTATTTGGAATCGGAATCTTTAGGTGACTCTTCGTCGGCAACCTGGCTGATAACCCCGAATTGCTCGTCCAGATGAACGTCAACTTGGTTCCCGTTGTTTAGGGTTACTTCAACCTCGTAGTAACCGTCCTCGTCGCCAACCTCAGTGTCGGTGACCCGTCCCTCTCCAGTTTTAGCAAGGGCCGCCTGACTAGCTTTCTCGAGGGCGTCTCCAGTGATTGGCACCTCGTTTTCAAAACCACTGCCTGCGACCGCCGCCCCGCCGAGAGCGCCGGCAATCACTACTGCGCCTGCGGCCAAGACGATCTTCCGTCTGCGATTCAACATGTT
>JBDSRR010000101.1:0-3631 GCA_039929185.1 Actinomycetota bacterium | reverse complement strand
CGGTCCAACCCGTGTGCACTCGGCTGACAGACGAGGGAACAGGAAGAGGCCTGGGGACTGCGAACCCAAGGAATCCAGGCCATGGAGTCTGCCAGTTCGGGCTCTCGTTCCATCGAAGATCGATCACCAGGTTTTCGATGTCACCGAGGCGCTTGAGAGCCTTACCGAGAAGGCTTACGTAATCGGGCCGCGCGTAAAGCTGTATATCCGTGGAATCGATGTATCCGGTCTTGCGGTTCAGCTTCTTTGATGGAACCTTGGCGGCTCTTGTCGTCTTGGATCCAGAAGGGCTCCTCTTGAAATCGAATGGTACCGAGGCAACTACGCCAGGAGCCCCAAGCGCGGAAAGCATCTCTTGGTTCAACGCCTGCGCAAAGTCCTCGGGAGAAGTTGCCTCCTCTACTGCAGGGAGAGCGTTTATAAGTACCTCTTGCCAGGAGGGGTCGGGAGTGGATAAGGAGGGATGAAAGAAGTAGCAATACGCCCATATCTGTCCTGCCGCCGCAATACGCTCAAGTCTGTCGCGCTCTTGACTCATGCCCGCATCTTCGAGTCATTCCCTAACTTTGCTCTCATTTGACTCCGATCTCCCAAAGTGGGCGAGAGAGGATTTGAACCTCCACGAGCTTTCACCCACTGGCACCTGAAGCCAGCGCGTCTACCATTCCGCCACTCGCCCTACGATGAATGAGTTTAGCCTTCCTTCAAGCGCGGTAGATTAAGCCATCTGACAAGGAGATTTTGGTGGGACTGATCGATGAGTTCGAAAAGCGACTCGAAAGGGTGGTTGAGGGCGCGTTCAACAAGGCGTTTCGCTCGAACATCCAGCCATCGGAAATCGGAAGACGGCTGCTGCGCGAGATGGAGGGCGGCAAGAGCGTCAGCGTCGGAGCCGTTTACGTACCCAACCGCTACACGATCGAACTCGATCCCACCGATCACGAACGCATAGCTGGATTGATCCCCACCCTTGTTACAGAATTCGTAGAACTGTTGAAACGCAACGCTTCTGAACGCCGGTGGCTGCTCGCTGGCGATGTGCAGGTCCTTTTCGCCGAGACTGAAGAGTTGTCACAGGGCAGCTTCGCGATACGAGCAGAACACGATTCCTCCGAAGACCCTGTCGATCTTGGTCTGACCGAGCCGAAGCGTCCGACACGGCTTGAGTTGAGAGACGATCCACAGCAATCGTGGGAGTTAACAGACGAAACGCTGCGGCTTGGACGAGATAAGACCAACGATGTGGTCCTTGCTGACCCCAATGCCTCACGCCACCACGCCGAGATCCAAAATCGACGGAACGATCACTGGATCATCGACCTTTCCTCAACCAACGGGACCATGGTCAACGAAACTTTGATTAAGGAAAGGCAGATCGTACCTGGCGACCACATCCGGATCGGGACATCGGTCCTCGTGTACCACGCAGAAGGGGACTGACGGCTTTGCCCGAAATCGTGCTGGAGCTCCTTAAATACTTTTTCCTCCTGCTCATCTTCTTATTCCTCGCCCGCGCCGTGAAGGCGATGTACCTTGAGATACTTGGCCCCCGCGCCGGGCGCACTAGACAGCCAGCCCCAAGACCGCAATCGCGACCGCGTGCAAAACCACCAGAACGACTCGCGGTCATCACAGACGAGTCATCGAAGCCCCGCGTCTACGACATCGCGGACGACTTGATCATCGGTCGCGACTCGAAGTGCCACGTAGTCATCACCGATACCTACTCTTCGCAGGTACACGCTCGCGTTTTCAGAAAAGATGACTCGCTATTCATCGAGGACATGGGTTCGACGAACGGAACGTACCTGAATCGTCGCAAGGTAACGGCACCGACCCTGGTAAACCGGGGCGACAAGGCGCGTATCGGTAAAACGGAACTGGAATTCCGTCGATGACCGACATTCGATTCGGCGCTGCCACCGATACCGGGCGGGTCCGCAAGATCAACGAAGATTCGATGCTGCATTCGCCACCGCTATTCGTGATCGCTGACGGGATGGGCGGTCATTCCGCAGGCGATGTAGCTTCGAAGATTGCCGTCGATACGCTTGCCGAACAGGTAGACGACGCCACCGATTCTCTGAGCAAGGCTGTTCGAACCGCCAACCGAGTTATCTTTGAGCAATCCAAGATCAAGCCCGGACAGTCTGGAATGGGCACCACCCTGACCGCGATGATGGCAGGACCAACTTCAGCACAGATCGTGCACGTCGGCGACTCACGCGCCTATTTGCTGCGTGCTGGCACGATGACGCGACTCACCCAAGACCACACAGTCGTAGCCCGCCTGGTTGCCCAAGGAAAGATTTCGCCTGACGAAGCAGACCATCACCCCCGACGATCTTGGCTGGAGCGGGCACTGGGCAATGCTCAAGAAGTCGATCTCGATGTACACATCTTCGACACGGAGCCCAAGGACAGGATCTTGTTATGCAGCGACGGGCTCTACGGGATGCTAGATGAGGTCACCATCCAGCAAGTGCTCGATTCAGAAGCCGAACCTGACGCAGCATCTCGCCGACTGTGCGACGAAGCCGTTGCTGCGGGCGGCCATGACAACGTTACTGTCATCGTCATCGACTACCCTCCGGGTCCCACAAGTTCCACAGGGCCTACTGACAACTCGAGCAAGATGTCAGCGTCACCCGCGTCAAAGGCGCTCGCGAAACCAAAACGACCTTTGAGGACTGTCGCCATAGCTGCGGTTCTTGTTTTGGCCGCGATCCTTGTCGCCCGCTCCGCCATAAAGTCGCAGTGGTACGTAGGCGAAGCGGCAGGCAAGGTCACCATCTTCAACGGGGTAAAGGGGTCTGTTGCAGGGTTCGATCTGTCGGAGGTGTTCGAGTCGTCAGATCTGCTTGTAACCGAACTTCCAAACCTGTACCGCGACAGGCTGAAGGTCGGCATGGATGCCGAAAGTGCAGATGATGCACGGCAGACTGTCGCAGATCTGAAACGGATCGCAGCAACAGCGCCGACAACCGGAGTTCAACCTTGACCGCGATCCGGCGCAACACAGAAGCATCCTTGCTGCTGCTTGCCAGTCTTGTGGCGGCCAGCGGTTACGCCTTGGCACTGCTTGGTCGAAAGAGCAGTTTGCATGTCGAACAGTTCGCTCATGTGGCCGCATTCGGACTGATCTTTTTGATCGGCCATGTTGCCGTTCGCAAGCTAGCCCCCGCCGCTGACCCTTTGTTTGTGCCACTCGCATCGATACTCAGCGCCCTGGGCTTCGTGCTCATTTCGCGACTTGATCTCGACCTTGCCACAGCACAACTTCGATGGCTGGCGGTTGCCGTAGGATCGATGATCCTGGTTCTTTATCTGGTTAAGGATCTGCGAGCTTTGGCGCGATACCGGTACACCTTCGCCATCGCCGGACTATTCCTGCTGCTCTTGCCCATGGTTCCCGGCCTCGGTCGCGAGATCAACGGGAGCAGACTGTGGATAAGGCTCGGAGCATTGTCATTTCAACCTGCCGAGTTGGGCAAGATCTGTTTAGTGTTGTTCTTCGCCGGTTATCTATCCGAGCGCAGGGAGTTGCTTGCCGTCGCTACCAGACGGATCGGACCCATCGGGGTACCGGAGTTTCGTCACTTCGGTCCCGTACTTTTGGCCTGGGCAGTTT
>JBDSRR010000100.1:0-2980 GCA_039929185.1 Actinomycetota bacterium | reverse complement strand
CCATGATGGCGGGATGCAAACAAGTGCATCCTGGCGCCGACCTTGAACCTGCATCGCTGCTTGGTCTCATCGAGTCCGAGCGCGTGACGATATGCGCGGCGGTACCGACCATCTGGGTGGGGATGCTTGAAGAACTCGATCGCAAGAGCTACGACCTTTCATCTGTTCGATGTTTGGTAAGCGGTGGCGCCCCACTTGCACCATCTGTTATGGAGGCGTTTGAACAACGACACGGCGTTTCGATGGTCCAAGGGTGGGGAATGACAGAGACGTCTCCAGTGTGCGCGCACGGTCACTTAAAATCAGGCTACAAAGAAGCGACCCCGGAACAACAGTTGGCGGCTCGGTCTAAAACTGGATTCATGATTCCCGGCGTCGAGTTTCGTGTTGTCGATGACAGTGGCGACGAGATCGCGTGGGATGGCATTACCTATGGAGAATTGCAAGTGCGAGGTCCTTGGGTCGCCTCCTCTTATTACAACGACGAGCGCAGCAACGATTCATTCGTTGACGGTTGGTTAAAGACGGGCGATGTGGTGACAGTCGATAAGCAGGGTTACTTCATGATCGTTGACCGCATCAAAGACTTGGTCAAATCTGGTGGCGAATGGATCTCGTCGGTTGAACTTGAAAAGGCCATCATGGGACACCCGGCAGTGAAGGAAGCCGCGGTCATCGGTATTCCTCATCCTCGCTGGACCGAACGGCCGCTTGCCTGCGTTGTGGTGCGAATGGGGGCGGAGCTGCATCAAGATGAACTCATAGAGCACCTGAGGCCGTTGGTGCCGTCGTGGTGGCTCCCAGATGATGTGGTGTTCATCGACGAAGTTCCCAAAACGTCCGTTGGCAAGTTCGACAAGTTGGCCTTGCGGGCGAGGTTCGTCAAGCGTAGCCTTACAAGATGATCCGTTCGAGGCACAACTATGACGAGATATATCGGGACCTGATTTGGGCTTATGGCGACAAGCCCGACCCCGAATTGATCGCAGCCCTTACCGATGTTGTTCGGGGAAGGGCTGTTGATATAGGTGGGGGACAGGGTCGCAATGCCTTGGCCCTTGCCGCATTGGGTTTTGATGTAGCTGTTATCGACTCTTCATCGAATGGTTTGCATCAAGCTGCTGCAGAGGCAGAACAGCGGAGCCTTCCGCTTCACGTCGTGCAATCAGATCTCGCGCACTACGAACCTGAGCCGGGGTTAAAGGCCGTCGTAGGGGCATTGTTCTTTCATATCCCGGCAACCAAGACCAGCCTGAAAGTTGCTGAGTGTCTAGGCGAAGCACTTGATCCTGGGGGCGTGTTTTACGTTTCTCTACCCGGTTTTACCAAAGAAACTGTAGCGTTCGTTGAGCAGCTGATGGAAACCGCAGGGTGCAAGAAGGATTGGGTGGTCAAGCATCTGGTAACGAAGAAGGACCGACCGCGCCTGCCCGTGGCCAGGCGCAACGAAACTAGGGCTCTTGGTATCAAGCCCTGACCTAGAACTTAAAGAGATAACAACCCAAGTCATCTCTTGTACCCGCTGCCCGAGATTGGTTGACTGGCGCGAGCAGGTTTCTCTCGACCCTCCGTCGCGTTACAAAGGACAGGCGTATTGGGCAAAACCCGTCCCAGGTTGGGGAGACCCCTCAGCCCGATTGTTGATCGTGGGTCTTGCCCCCGCTGCGCATGGAGGCAATCGAACCGGCAGGATCTTCACGGGCGATCGCTCAGGCGATTGGCTTTTTCGTGCGCTCCACAAGGCAGGGTTTGCGAATCAGCCACAGTCCACGAGCCGCGATGACGGTTTGGAACTTTTCGACTGCTACATCGCTGCTGCAGTCAGGTGCGCCCCTCCGATGAATAAACCGCTAACTGCCGAGCGAGACAATTGTTTGCCGTTTTTGGTGCAGGAACTTGCAGCGTTAAGTCGCGTCAAGGTGATCGTGGCCCTCGGTGGATTTGCATGGAACGTTGTTCTGAAAGTCATCGGTCCGCCGAGCCCTCGGCCCCGCTTCGGTCATGGAGCGAGTGTTGCGGTCGGGGGCCGCACTCTGATCGGTTCGTTTCATCCCAGTCAACAGAACACGTTCACGGGTAAGCTCACCGAATCTGCTTTCGATGACATATTTAGTAGCGTCGATCGCCTATTGAAGCCCGGCCTGAAAGGAACAGAGGATGGATAACGAAGAGATGATCAAACTTTTAAACGGAGATATCCAGCATGAGATCACTGCAGCTTTGACTTATCTGTATCAGCATGCCACCGCCCCGGGCTTAAGGGGGCAGATGCTGCGCGACATATTGGCCCCCGAGATTCCCGGCGAACTTCAGCATGCGGTACAGCTTGCAGACAAGGTTGTTTCGTTGGGTGGCAAGCCCGACCTGACTGTGCATGCCATCGAGACTCACGATTCTGTTGCTGACATGATTCGCCATGATCTGGAGTTAGAAGGGGTCGCAGTCGCCAATTACACAAAGCGAGCAGACCAGGCTGAAGAATTGGGTGACCTAGGTTTGAAGGTAGTTCTCGAGAACCTAGCTGCCGAGGAGTCCGATCACCGAGACATGCTGCAGCGTTTAGGCCGAGATATCCAGGATCTATAACAAAGTCCGCCGCACTGCATGCATGGCAGATACCAAGGCGATCAAGATGCCAGCGATGGCGGGTGCGAGGTCAGACCTATCGAAGGTGTGATCATCAACAACTCCCAAAGCTGACGGGGACGGCGATTCGTCAACGGTGCCAGAGGCCTGGGGTTCAAAAACGGGCGGCTCGCCAGGGGGCGGGAGTAGTAGCGGCGATGGGCTCGGCGATATCGTCGGGATGGGGCTAGTTGCCGGCGAGGCCGGCGGTGGCGGTGGTGGAGGGGGGCTCGTAACTGTCGGGCGCTCTACGTCCAAAGCGGCAGCGATATCGAGCAAGCCGTAACCCGTGTCATCGTCGCGACCCGGTGTTCCAAGATCTTGAGCACTGGCCAGTATCTTGTTCAATGCGGCT
>JBDSRR010000099.1:0-3278 GCA_039929185.1 Actinomycetota bacterium | reverse complement strand
GAGAACGGACACAACATGGGTGCCGTTCAGCCGGATGCGCCGTACTCGACAGGGTCTGGAGCCCATTGTTACGAGCACAGAGATGTCATGTGTTATTCGCCAGACGGGGGAGACAAGAATCAGACCGGAACTATCCTTCGATGCTCGGATCGGATGCACTATGACTGCGGGAACGATACGTACTTCGATGCTGAGCCTGAAGCGGGAGAATACCTATCCGACCATTGGAACATAGGTTCTCGTGTCAACAAGTTCATTCGCTTCGGTGGAGATGCCCCGCCCCCTCCACCACCTCCGCCACCTCCGCCACCGCCGACCAACGTTGCGCCGGGGGGCACCTTCGCCAGGACATGTGTAAACGCTGAGTGCCGATTCAACCCTTTGGTATGGGACAGCGACGGTGAAGTGAACTCCGTTGTGTGGGACTTCGATGATGGAACAAGGACAGGCAAGCGGTACCCAACGCATATCTATGATGCAGCCGGACTGCACGCTGTGACCATGACCGTGACGGACGATCAGTTCTCATCGACTCTTGTAGTCAAGACAGTGGACGTGCAGCTTACCGATCCCGATCCCGGCGCCAAAAGCATGTGGAACGGGGGTTACGAGGATGCAACGATAAGCGCGAGAGGGGAGTGGCGTTATTACAAGATCCAGGTTCCTCGGGGGGCTTTGGATCTGAGTGCCTACCTCTACTCTTCATGTTCGTTGCTTGACCCCACCTGCGGTAGTGGACTCGGCCCGGTAGATTGCCCGATCTCTTGCAGCGGTGACCTGAGCCTATATGTGAAACGCGGTGGACGGCCCAGCCAAACGTCATACGACTGTGTTTCGATGACAGCGAACGATGTCCTGGGTTCGCGATCCGAGAGCTGCCAGATCGCCGAACTCGAGGCCGGTCTTTACTACATCGGTGTGTTCATGGAGCGCGGTGGGCCTGAGCATTACGACCTGAGCGTGAGATATAACGACTGGGAGGGGCGAAACAACTACGGCTGTGGGTACTATTCAAACCCCGTAGCGGGAGATGTTCGAGCCTGCTGACCTAGGACTTGACCAAAAACTCCTTATATGGGTAACCTAACCTATTCGGTAAGGTAAGGCTAACAAAAGGAGATGGTCTTGAAGCGTTTCGTTGCTGTTATTTGTTTGTTGCTCTCCGCATGTCAGGCGGCACCCGAGTCACCGAAAGAGCTAACGGTTTACTCGGGCCGCAAGGAAGAATTAGTTGGTCCACTCTTCGAGCGATTCGAAAAGGAGACCGGCATCAAACTCAAGGTTCGCTACGGTGACACCGCTGAGATGGCAGCTCAGATACTTGAAGAGGGCGACAACAGCCCAGCGGACGTGTTCTTCTCGCAGGATGCCGGAGCCCTTGGTGCTATTGAATCGAAGGGTAGGTTCGCAACACTTCCCGCGTCTATCAGATCGAAGATCCCAACGCAATTTCGGTCGGGTCGATGGATCGGAGTAAGCGGGCGGGCTCGGGTCGCTGTCTTCAACCCCGAAAGAGTGAAGGCCGTCGAAATGCCATCAAGCATTGAGCAGTTTGTCGATGCCAAATGGCGTGGCCGCATAGGTTGGGCCCCCACCAATGGTTCCTTCCAAAGTTTCGTGACAGCCTTTCGAAAGACCAGGGGCCAGGATGCGGCCAAGCAGTGGCTGGAGCAGATGAAAGCTAATAACACAAAGGCCTATCCGAAGAACGACGCGATAGTCCAAGCGGTTTCAACTGGTGAGATCGATGTTGGCCTCGTCAATCATTACTATGTCTTTGAGATCAAAAGACAGGACCCCAATCTGAAGGCTGAGAATCACTGGTTCTCAAAACCTGACGATGTTGGTTCGTTGGTCAATGTTTCTGGAGTTGGCATTCTCGACACATCTAAGAACTCCAAAACCGCACAGAGGTTGGTGAAGTTTCTTCTGAACGCGAAGTCGCAGCGTTACTTCGCTGAAGAAACCTTCGAGTATCCATTGGTCACAGGGGTGACGGGCCCTAACGGGCTGCCTCCGTTAGAGGACATCTCATCTTTGGATATAAACCTAGGTGACTTGAGCGATCTTGAAGGAACCCTTGATCTGCTGGCCGAGGTAGGCCTTCTCTAACCGACGCGGGGCGAGTTCCCTAGGTTTGGCGGCGATCACCTGGACCGTCGCCTCGGCCGCGAGTCTGCCCCTTGTTTATCTGATCGTTCGCGCTTCACAAGCGGGCAAGGGACGCATCCTCGAAACGCTTACCGATCCAAGAACTCGCGAGCTTGTCCTTCGGTCGTCGGTTTTGGTTGTTGCAGTGACATCGTGCTCGGTGGTCATAGCCGTCACTCTTGCATGGCTGACAACACGGACCGATCTTCCATGGCGGCGCACGTGGGCAGTGCTGGCTGCACTCCCTTTAGTCGTGCCATCTTACGTTGGGGGTTACGCCTTCGTTGCCGCGCTATCACCACGAGGTTTGATGCGCGACCTCCTTTCTCCCTTTGGAGTTGATCGCCTTGGTGACATCTACGGATTCCCAGGCGCGATAGCCCTGCTTACCTTGTTCACTTATCCGTATGTGTTCCTCACGGTGAGGGCAGCATTGCAATCGAGCGATCCGGCCATAGAAGAGGCTGCGATGACCCTGGGGCGCAGACGCTTTCACTGGTTCCTGACCTTGATCATTCCTCAACTTCGGCCAGCGATAGGTGCGGGGGCTCTTTTGGCGGCGCTTTACACCCTTCACGATTTCGGCGCGGTGTCGTTACTTCGGTTCGACTCATTGACCAGCGCCATCTACCTTTCATATCAAGGTTCCTTCGACAGAAGCCGGGCGGCTGTGTTGGCTCTCATCGTCATCGGACTAAGTGGTGTAGTTGTGATGGGGGAGCGTCGGCTTCGGCGCAGACCAGGAGTTGCCGCGGTGTCATCTGGTCGGCATCCATTGACAGTGCAGCTAGGAAAGTGGCGATTCGCGGCATTGCTATTTTGCTCGTGCATTGTTGTCGGGGCTTTGGGACTTCCGTTAGGAGTGATCGGTTATTGGCTATACCGAGGACTGTCTTCCGAAGGGACTGTGGTTCTTAGTGGTCTTGGTCTTGGCGCAAGCATCCAGGCCGCCACCCTCGGAACCTTCGGCGCGCTTGTGGCAGCCATCCCGGTTGCATTGTTTTCGGTCGGACCGCAGCGTCGATCGTCACGATTCTTGGAATCGGTGTCTCTTATCGGCCACGCTCTTCCTGGTGTGGTCGTTGGCTTGTCATTGGTGTTTTTTGGATCGCGATACTTACCAGCTG
>JBDSRR010000098.1:0-4542 GCA_039929185.1 Actinomycetota bacterium | reverse complement strand
GTTACGTTGCAGGATCCAGCGATAAGCCGGTGCGCTTTGTTCCAGCTCGGGAGCGCGGATGAAATACGATTCGACGTGAAGATTCCTCGTGCCAATCTTGAAGATCACCGAGATACCTTTCTTGTTCTCGCCATCCATGCGGACGTACCAGGTGTTTTCAGAATCAAGCTCCCAATCGAAGTCATGTTCCTTCAGGTAACGTTCGATCAAAACCGCCAAGTCACTCATCTTCGTCATCTTTCTTCATCTGTGCAAGGTCGATCAATGGCGGCTCAAAGCCCGCCTCCTGCATCAGCACAGTTATGTCTTCCAGCGTCCAATCTCGCCGGCGAAGCTCCCTTATCAGATTGATCGGAGCAAGTTCGGACCCGCACGAAGGGCAATGCGACCACTGGTAGCCGCCTTCGGGCAAGGCGCTCCCGCAGAATCCACAAATCTCATCGCCGGCCGCCTCTGTTGGGTACGCATCGAAACCATCAAGGAACCCACGCGCGTAGTCCCACGACACGTACTCGTCGGGGTCGGGTTCGAATGCAGGTTCGTGCACGGGAGGCCGGCCTGCCGCAAGTATTCGCTGCAGGTTGCCCGCAAGAAGATCCCAACCCAAGTAGTGGTCGCTTTCGCAATCGGGACACCAAACAACTATGCCCTTGATGCCGCGAGCCGCCAACACCTCCTTCAAGACCTTTACATCAACAAGATCCTGATTCAGCGCCTCGCGCTCGATCTCGTCGATAGGCTCGAAGTCATCTGCCTCAGTTAGAGCCTCGGGGGTTAGCTCTGTTTCAAAATCGTCATCGCCTATATGCTCCGCGTCAGCCATACGGCTATCCTACCCCTGCCATTACGCACACCAAAAAGGAGGCGAAGTTGTCAGGACCTCGAGAGAATCTAGCGTCGTTGCTCAGAGCCCGTCGCGGCTACCTGGGTACTGTAGGCCCGGATGGAACCCCCAATGTCGTACCAGTTTGTTTCACTTGGGCTGGCGATGCCATATGGACAAGCGTCGATGGTAAGCCTAAGTCGACGGACCGGCTTCAGCGCGTCCGAAACATCGAAGCCGATGCCAGGGTTTCCTTCACGGTGGATCGCTGGGATGAAGATTGGAGCAAGCTGGCTTGGCTGCAGGCAAAGGGAAATGCCGTGATTTTGGGTAAGTCGATCGAGGCGGATAAAGCCACCGAAGCACTCGAAAGTAAATACTCCCAGTATTTAGAGGTCCCGCTAAATGGTCCGGTGATCCGTATCGATGTTGACGAATGGATTGGCTGGTCGGCCGACTAGTCGTCGCCAGGATATCCAATCAGAACTCCTATTCGATCCATCAATTTCGTAGGTTCAAATGGCTTCGCAAAAACATTTTCCTCACCGATGACATCCCTTAGCCGATCAAGCGCTTCGTACTTGCCACTAACGACCAACACAGGCACATGAGCCAACTCGGGGTCGCTTCGCACCTGGGCGATGACACGTTCTCCGTCAACGTCGGGCATCATCAGATCGAGGATCATCAGGTCAGGTTTGGCGAACTCGGCCTTCAGGAGCCCCTCGAGTCCGTCTTTCGCTTCGACGATCTCGTACCCATCAGATTCAAGGAGAACGCGCAAAAGTTCACGAACTGTCGCGTTGTCCTCGACGATCAAAACTCGGTACGACATACGAGCAAGACTAACGGACGATTCAGGCTAGGTCGATAACTCTCGTTTCGGCCCCAGGGCTACAAGATCGCGAACCTAAATGGCACAACACCCCAACTGCCAACGAACCAGAGGTGTCCATTGAGGCGACGATTTGTCCCAATTGAACATTTCGGTACCTCCACGGCTCGTTTTGTTCCAACTGTGACGAGAAAACAGATAACCTCACCCGGTAACTACGGAAGGGAAACGGGTCTATGGCTAATTGCACGAATTGCGGTTCTGAACTAGCTTCCGGCGCGCGCATGTGTGGGGTCTGCAGTCATCCAGTGTCGCCCGAGGTTCCTCCTGCTCCCCCTGCGCCGCCCGACGCTCCAACGACCGCTCAGTGGCCTGAGACCACGCCAGGACAATGGCAGCAAGCCCCTTCGCAGTTCCCAGGGCCACCGACTTTTGTGAGAAAAACTGACGGCGGCGCCATATCTGCATTGGTGCTTGGGATACTTGGCATTGTCTTGTCTTGGTCGTTCATCCCCCCCATCATCATGTCGATCATCGCCATAGTCATCGGCAGGCAGTCTGAAAGGCGGATCAAAGAAAGTGGCGGGGCGCTCGAAGGTCAAGGAATGGCTAAGGCCGGCTGGATCCTCGGCTGGATCGGGATCGGAATCGTCGGACTCTTCGTGCTCGTCTGGATCCTCTTCTTCGGCGCCATGATGGGCCTTATTGAACCCCAAGTAGTCCCACGCTAGGTCGATGTTCGCCTTCGATTCTTTCAAGCAGACCTTCGTCGATATAAGGGACCACCCTTCGACGATGCTCGTCCCGTCGGCCCTGTTGACCCTGCCGGTGCTCTTCGCAGTTTTCGTGGGTTCGTTGAGAGGTGGGATATTGCTGAACTTGTCTCTCACGATGGCCAGCCAGATCTTTGCAGTCGTCTGGCTTCCCGTTCTCGTCATCCGGGCGACCCACGCCTTCGCCACAGGAACAGACCCCGGAGTCACGGGCCTGTTTGAGAAAAGTACGAACCTTCGGCTCTTCAGTTACATCGGTACCATCGTATTGAAGTGGCTTTTGGTCCTTGCCGCAGTTTTTATTGCGCTCTTGCCAGTAGTTATCGTGTCCGCTGCAACATTGCAAGCAAGAGGTCTCGACCCATTGGCCTTATTCGATGGGCCACAGAGCGCTTTGATCCTGATTAGCTTTGTGCTGGGGATGCTGCTATCCCTCGGTTTGATCGTCCTCATCAACCTTAGATATGGATTGGCTGAACAAGCTAACGTCTTGGAAAAAGTCGCACCGGCCGCAAGTCTGCGTCGCAGCAACGTGCTACTGAAAGGCCACCGAAGCGATTTTCTGCTCATGTTGCTGCTATGGATCGGTATATCGATCATCCTCGGAATCGTGGTGGGTGGACCGGGCCAACTGATCAAGTTCGCCGCAGGTGAAGGGCCACTGACATCCACCAAAGCCCTTATCGTCGCCCTTTCAACTTTCCTGACAACCGCGGTGAGCGTACCTTTGATCACAGGTGCCACCACGAACTTCTACCTGTCACTTCTCGCTGACGAAGTCCGTGGATCGGCCCAAAGCCAGAGCTACCCCAGCGAGCAAAAGCAGGGCTCCTGGGAAGACCCACAGACGGGGGACCTCGCCAAAAGCGAAAGCGGCGATCAAACCTGACCCGATAGGTTCACCCAAAGTTGCGGCGGCCACCTTGAATGATTCAAGCCGCCCCAGAAGAAAGTTGAAAGTCGTATGTCCTAGCAATTGTGGGCCGAGCGCCATCGCTACTAACAGAAGCCATGTAGGAGACGAGTAACCCACAAACGAGGTTCTACTAAACAGCATGGCAACCGCAAGCACCGCAGCGCACGATCCATACACACCAACTGCGTAGGTCAATAAAGACAGCCTCTGGCGCAGCCCCCGTCCCATCAAAAGGTATCCACTAACGGACACTGCACCCACTAATGCCAGCAGGTCTCCTTTAAGGGACCCTGCCGAGATTCCCAGATCGGCTGCGGCAATCACAACGCCACCGACGCCCGCAAGCCCGATGCCCAACCAGACCCTTCTTGAGGGCCTTTCCCCAAGCATCATCGACGCAATAGCCACGAAGACAGGAGACGTCGTTACTAAAAGAACGCTCGACGCCACTGTGGTCATTTCAACCGACGCTATCCACGTGGCGAAATGGATGGCAAGAAAAACCCCCGACCCAAACAAACCTAGAACTTGTTTTTTGTTAAGTGTCAAAACTTCGCTGCGACATCGCCAAACTAAGAAGGGCAGCAGCAACAAGGTCGCGATCGCAGTTCTCCAAAACGCTATCGCCAGAGATGGCGCTTCGGCCACGCGAACGAGCGGTGCGGAGCAAGAAACGGCTGCCACCGCAACAAGTAATTGGCCCCATAACTGGCCCCGTAATTGGCCCCGTAATTCGAAGGACGGCCTTCGCATGGTCCAATGGTAGTCGCCGAAGGTGCTTGATACTGCGGCGCTAAATGCCTACTGTTGTCGCGATGAAGAAACTTTGGGTCTGCGTCATCGCGCTCTCGTTGGTTGGGTTGTCTTCGCCTGCTCACGCGCAAGTGCCTCCCCCAGCGCTTGCGATGGGCTCGGGCATCCTAGTTGAACAAGGCAGCGGCAAGATCTTGTGGAGCAAGGACGACGAAGCGATCCGAGCACCGGCAAGCCTCACCAAGATACTCACAGCGCTTGTTGTTCTTGAAAACACGAATCTCGATGACCCGGTCGTGATCACTCCCGATGCACGTGCCGTCCCTGGGGGCCGGACTTACGCAGAAGCGGGCTGGACCTTTACCGTACGAGACATGCTTTGGGGATTGCTTCTGCAATCGGGAAACGATGCGGCTATCAGCCTCGCTTACGTGGCCAGCCC
>JBDSRR010000097.1:0-13296 GCA_039929185.1 Actinomycetota bacterium | reverse complement strand
GACGAACGATACTTTCTATCATTGCTCCTGAGGCGAAGTCTTTGAAGAAGAGAACCTCTTTATCGCCGCTCGCGTAAGTCACTTCGAGGAAACGATTCTCTTCATTGACGGAATACATCTCGTCGACGGTGACCGCGATCATGAACTCGATGGCTTGGTCGACGTCGCCCTTGGTTTTTTCGGTCTCAGATGCATGGATGGGAACATCGCTGGTTAGGTATTTCGAGAAGATCGCCTTCGCAGAATCGTGCTCCGGACGTTCCACTTTGATCTTCACGTCGAGACGACCTGGACGGAGGATCGCTGGGTCGATCAAATCCTCTCTGTTCGAGGCACCTATCACGATGACGTTCTTTAATTGCTCGACACCATCGAGTTCCGAAAGAAGTTGAGGGACGATAGTCGTTTCGATGTCACTTGATATGCCTGACCCTCGGGTTCGGAACAGCGACTCCATCTCGTCGAAGAACACGATGACCGGCACTCCTTCGAGCGACTTTTCCTTTGCCCGCTGAAAGATTATTCTGATCTGCCGCTCGGTTTCGCCAACATACTTATTGAGTAGTTCTGGACCCTTCACATTTAAGAAGTAAGCGCGGACATCGGTACGGCCTGTTATCTCCTGAGTTCGTTTTGCGAGCGAGTTAGCGACGGCCTTCGCGATCAAGGTCTTACCGCAGCCTGGCGGCCCATACAAAAGCACTCCCTTAGGCGGCGGCAGCTGATATTCGGCGAACAAGTCTGCATGCAGGAATGGCAGTTCAACCGCATCGCGCAAGGCTTCTATCTGCTCATCCAGTCCCCCGATGAAGCTGTAATCGATGTCTGGGATTTCCTCCAAGATGAGTTCTTCGACCTCTGGTTTTGGGAGCTTCTCTAGGAGATAACCGGACTTAGATTCGAGAAGCAGGGTATCGCCAGCATGCAGGACTTCGCCTTTGATCTGCTCAGACAGCTGGACGACACGCTGTTCGTCTGCGTGGGACATGATGACTGCGCGGTCATTGTCAAGCAACTCCTTCAGAGTCACGACTTCGCCAACGATCTCGTATCCGCATGCCTCAACCACATTGAGGGCCTCGTTCAACATGAGTTCCTGGCCCTTCACGAGGCGGGAGCTATCGACCTCGGACCCAACGTTCACCCGAAGCTTGCGACCTCCTGTGAAGATGTTGATGGTGTCGTCGTCGTTGTGATCGAGAAAGACTCCAAAACCGGACGGTGGTGCCGAGAGCTTCTCAACATCTTCCCGCAGGGTGAGGATCTGCTCGCGGGCTTCGCGTAGCAGATTAGTCATGCGCTCATTCTGCTCTGCTCCCTCAGCAGAAGCGGCACGCGCTGCCATCAATTCATCTTCGAGCTTTTTGAGCCGCAAAGGGACGTCGGCCAGCTTCTTTTGTAAGACGCCCGATTCTTCTTCGAGCATCTTGACCTGCATCTGCAGTTCGCCGACCTCTTGCTCGTACTCAGCTATGCGTCGTTCGAACTCAGTTGACCTTGGCATGTCTATCTGCTTGCTCCCATCTGATTCATTTGAAAAGTATAAGTGCCCATTTATCTGACAACGGGTTTATCGGCACAATCCGCACTTGATTCACTTAAATGACACCTAACCGGCAAATCGGACTACTGTCAGATAGCCCGTATGGGCTACCATCCGATGGTCAGGGCGGACGGATCGTTCCGTCACGTGCCAACTACGCACCAAAGTCTCAGTTGTTCGTGGCGCCGTCCAGCCATTCCCAGAAACAAGCTCTCGCGTTAATTGGTGAACCTGCAAGATCGTCGGTAGGTAACAGGTGAGGATTCCCCCCGGACGCAAGCACTCGACAAGCTGCGGAATGACTTGCCAAGGTTCTGGAAGATCTAGTACCGCTCGATCGAAAACCTCATCACCTATAGGTTGGTAGACGTCGCCCAGCCTTATCTCGAAGTTTTCGACTTTCCCTAACATCGACTCGACATTAGCGCGGGCGATGCGCGCGAAATCATCCCGCAATTCATACGTGACCAGTTCCCCTTGGGGCCCGATGGCGCGAAGCAAGGCGATGGAAAGAGCGCCAGACCCAGCCCCAGCCTCGAGCACGCGTGCGCCTGGATAGATGTCCCCCTCGATCAGGATCATGGCGGCGTCTTTTGGATAGACCACCTGTGCACCACGCGGCATCTTCAGAACAAAATCGACGTAGGTGGGATGAAAGATGGTGACTTTTTCAGATCCGGTGGATGTCAGCCCGACACCATCATGGGCACCGAGGATGTCATCATGAACAAGGATCCCCCTATGGAAGTGAAATGATCCTCCCGGCTGCAGAGTGAACATGTACCGACGCCCCTTGGAATCGATAGCCAGGGCCTTGTCACCTGGTTCAAATCTATCCACGACGTATATCAGCCAGCGTGAGGATTCCCAGAAGACTGTGATCCCTGGTGACAAGGAAACGTCCCGCTGGATTGCTTGCAAGACGCAGCAGAAGCTGCGTGATGGGTTCTTCCGGTTTTGCGATGATGGACTCTTGCAGGGGAATCATCACTTGCCTCACGGTTACCGAGGGCCAATCAGGCTGGGGTACCTGTTGAACAGCTTCGAGCGTTACGATGCCTTCTAAGCCATCGCCATAGCCCAACACGGGAAATGCGCTGTGATGATGCGCCACGAAATATTCCTCAATGGCTTGATCGAGGCGGATATTGCCAGGGATGGATCGAACAGACGCTGTCATCAAGTTGCCGGCAACTTTTCCGCTCATGGAATGAACCAGAACGCTCTGCCTATAACTTCCCACTGCAGACTGGTTCAAGAAGATGCCGAGAATGATCCACCAAACGCCGCCTCCAAAGTCGTGCCAGACGAATATCCGGAAGATGCCGGCACCAACAAGCACCGCCGCCATGAGTCTTCCTGTGATAGAAGAAACATGCGTCGCCTTAATGAAGTCACCACGCCAGCGCCAGATAGCGGCCCGCAGGATCCTTCCCCCATCAAGGGGCAGACCGGGCAAAAGGTTAAACACCGCGAGATATCCATTCAGGAAGCCGATAAGTTGAAACAGAGCCGCTGCGGCGAGGATGTTCTGCAACTCAGCTAGAACACCGATGCCAAATAAGAATCCGCCCAGTACAACTGACAACAAAGGACCCACGACTGCGATCTTGAACTCGTCGCCCGGGGTCTTCGGATCGGAAGTTATCTGGGCAACCCCGCCGAAGATAAACAAAGTGATGGCCTTCACTTCGATGCCCTTGCGCTGAGCCATGAGCGAGTGCGCAAGTTCATGTGCGACCACTGACACGAAAAACAGGATTGCAGCCATAACTCCCAGCGCCAGATACGCACCGGAGGAAAGTCCCCTTAACTCAGGGACTTCGCGAAACATCGTCGCCATTGACCAGGCGATGAGGAACGAAAGGACGAACCACGAAGGGTCGAGTCGCAGATCGATGCCGAAAGGCTTGGCGATCCGGATGCCATCTGACGGACGCATCATGATTGATCCTTCTGCCAACGGCGAAGCGATCGGTTTTCGCTCCCCGTTCGGGAAGCAAGGCCGCTGGCTGCATCGAGGGAGCGCTTTTGAACCATGGCTCCTGGATTGGCGGCGATCTCAGAAGCGATGGTTGCTGAATCTGTAAGCAGGTCGGGTGCGTCGACCAGACGGTTGAATAAACCCAGACGAAAAGCCTCCTCTGCCTCCACGGTTCGAGTTGTCATCAGAAGATCTTTGGCATGGGAAAGACCAACGAGCAGAGGCAAACGGGCCGTTCCAACCGGAATGCCGAATGCCGCCCCTGGAAACCTGATCTTGGCCGTTTTATCTGCGACTCGAAGATCGCAAGCGGTTGCTACTTCTGCACCTCCGCCAACGCAGTGCCCACTTATGGCAGCGACAACAGGTTTAGGGAACCCGACAACCAACTCATATAGTTGTGCGAATCTACGCATCCTCGCGACGGCCCCTTGGGGATCGACGACCTCAGCGATATCTGCCCCCGCAGAAAAAGTCCCTCCAGCACCCGTGATGACAACGGCATTAAAACCAGTGTCAGTGGATACAGCCAGTAGCGCATCGATCAGCGCGTTCAACATTGGCGTATCCATGGCGTTCTTTGCACTGGGCCGGTCCATTTCCAGGATGGCAACGTCTTGCATGCGCCCCACGTTCACTCGTTTCATTCAAGCAGGATATCGAGTGATGGGTCAGCGGGCGGCTAGTTCTTCGAGGCCAGCCACAAGTTGGTCGGCGGGTGGATGCGATAAGAAGCGCTTGACCTCGGTACCGTCTTGATTGATAAGTATCCAAGTTCCACGAAAGCGAATGCCTTGCGCGGCCCAAACAGAACCGTCCTTGTCAAAGGTATTGATGATGTTTCTGGGCCACCCAAAAGCCTTTATCGCCTCAGCAACTTTCGCTTCTGAATCCTGTCCGCCAATGGTCAGGATCTGGATCTTGCCTTCAAATCGTCGTGCCACCTGGCCGACAGTCGGCGCCTCTCGCCGACACGGTCCTCACCAGGGTGCCCATGACCAGATGGCGACATCGTGACCGACCAACTCACTTCCAATGACCTGTCCTCCCCCAACCTTGGCTGCCCGAAAATCCGCGAGCTTGCTCGCAGTCGACGGGGCCTGACTGGTAGCAACTGGTTTGCTCAGATCGACCCCATTAGGAGTAGGAGCAGGAGACTTGGAGCAAGTAACCATCAGGACAAGAAAAATCAGGGCGATCCGTTTCACGACCCCATTGTTACGCATTTGGATACTTAGTTCGATTGTTTACATCTCTGTAACTTGGGCGCGACCCAACCGAAACAAAAGGTCCATACCCTCCTACCAACCGAGGTGACCACCGAGCGAAAGGGGCACGTATGACTGCAAGACCGTGGCTTATGACCGTATTTACGTTAGCGCTGCTGCTGCCAGTCATGTATCGGCGCATCGCAAGACGAACCGCTGCCCCGGCCGCATCATTCGCCTCTCGCAGGGGACGCGTTTTGATCCTGGCGATGGCATCGGTGGTCGTGATTGGAGTTTTGGGGGGCCTTGCTCTAGCAGCAGATGGAGACCGTGATGGCTCTAAGACAGGAACGGACATCAGCACGGTGCTCCCGCCTGATACTGATCCTGATGATGCAATAGCCAAAGTGGCTGAGTCGGTCGAGAAGAACCGGATCTCGATCAACACAACTTGGTTGATCCTCGGGGGCATATTGGTTTTGTTCATGCAAGCAGGTTTCGCACTGGTAGAGACGGGTTTCACGAGGGCAAAAAACGCCGCTCACACCATGATGATGAACCTGGTCATCTTCGCTTTGGGCGTGGTCGGGTGGTTCGTCTGCGGCTATGCCTTGATGTTCGGTGCCACGGACTACAACGGATTGCTGGGACTGACTCCACTGGGTTCAGCCTTCTCGATCGGGGGGTGGAATCTGATCGCCCACGACGGCTTCTTCCTGGCCGGTAAGGCGTACGACGTTTCGGTTCTCGGGTTCTTCTTCTTCCAACTGGTGTTCATGGATGCCACCGCAACTATCCCGACGGGCGCTATGGCGGAGCGGTGGAAGTTTAGTTCCTTCATCGTTTGGGGTCTGTTTGCTTCCATGCTCCTTTATCCGATATTCGGAAACTGGGTTTGGGGCGGGGGCTGGCTGTCGCAGTTGGGAGCGAAGGGACCCAAACTAGGCCACGGCTTCGTCGACTTCGCAGGATCATCAGTGGTGCATGCCATGGGTGGGGTGGCAGCCTTCTGGGGGGCGAAGATCCTTGGCCCCCGCTTGGGTAAGTTTCGCAAAGATGGCGGTGTAAATGCCATCCCGGGCCACCATCTGCCGATGGCGATAATGGGTACGTTCGTCTTGCTTGTGGGATGGATGGGTTTCAACGGCGCATCGACATTCGCCGGAACAGACCTGCGCCTCACGGTGGTTATCGCCAACACGATCATCTCAAGCGCTTTCGGGTGCCTGACGACCATGTTCGTCATGTGGAAGGTCTTCGGAAAACCCGATCCCTCGATGACCGCCAACGGATTACTCGCTGGGTTGGTGGCCATCACCGCGCCGTGTGCATTCGTTGCTCCATGGGCTGCGGCTGTGATCGGTACGGTCGCTGGCGTCTTAGTTGTTATTGCAGTAGTTGTCGTCGAGCGCAAAGCCAAGGTTGATGACCCGGTAGGCGCGGTTGCGGTTCATGGAGCGAATGGCATCTGGGGAGTGTTGGCTCTAGGAATCTTCGCTGATGGCTCTTATGGCGCAGGACTTAACGGCGTCGACGGTGCGGTGAAGGGTCTGCTGTTCGGTGACACCGGTCAGTTTTTCGTGCAGGTGATCGGTGCGGTGACGGTTGTGGCCTTCTGCAGTCTCATGACCATCACATTCTTCAAGATTCTCGACAAGACGATGGGCATGAGGGTGTCGGAAGAGGTTGAGATCGCTGGCCTTGATATGGCCGAGATGGGAGCGATGGCGTACCCCGACTTCCTGGAAGCGCAGGGGTCGGTGTTCGTCCCCGTCGAGCATGAGGCATCTGTCAGGCCGGGCAACGGCGACGTCACGGCTAAGGGGTTGCGCGAGGAGGTGGGGACCCGATGAAGAAAGTTGCCGCAGTTTTTCGCCCCGATCGTTTGCAAAACGTTCAAGCAGAACTTGAGGGACGTGGCTTTGCTGGCTTCACCATCAGCGACGTGAGAGGCCATGGCCAGTCGCCTGAAACTAAAGGGGAATGGCGTGGACAGAGCTACGAACTTGCAGTAGCCCACAAACTTCACATCGAAATCATCGTCGACGACCACGAAGTGAGCGACGTGGTTGAAGCTATCACCACTGGCGCCAGGACCGGAAAAATGGGTGATGGACTGATAACGGTCACAGACATCTTGCAGGTATTTCAGATCCGCGATTTTCCCGCACTTGCCATAGACCCATAAACAACGCGATTGTTCAACCCACACCATCGAAAAGGAGCAGCGAAGTGGCCGACCAGATAACCAGCATTAAGGATGTTCTGAACCTAGTTAAGAGCGAGAACATCGAAATGATCGATCTGAGGTTTTGCGACCTTCCCGGTCAGTGGCAACATTTTTCGATGACACCAGGTCAGTTGACCGAAGAGAGTTTCGAAGAGGGGTTCGGGTTCGATGGATCTTCCATCCGCGGATTCCAGGCTATCCACGAATCAGACATGATCCTGCTTCCCGACCCGACGACTGCGTTCATCGATCCGTTTCACGCCGCTAAGACTTTGATCATGACGTGCTGGATCCACGACCCGGTGACGCGTGAGCCCTACAGTCGCGATCCCCGCCACATCGCGCGCAAAGCTGAGGATTATCTGGCAGCAAGCGGCGTAGCGACGGGAAGTTTCTGGGGACCTGAAGCCGAGTTCTATATCTTCGACTCGGTACGCTTTGACCAGAATCAATATTCGGGCTACTACTTCGTCGATTCCGTTGAGGGAGCTTGGAACTCTGGAAGCATAGAAGAGGGTGGAAACAAAGGGTATAAGCCGCGGTACAAGGAAGGCTATTTCCCTGTGCCGCCGAATGATCACTATCAGGACCTTCGAACGCAGATGGTTCTGAACATGGTCAAGGTTGGCATCAATGTTGAAGTCCACCACCACGAAGTGGGGACCTCTGGCCAAGCCGAGATCGACATGGGTTACGGTCCCCTATTGAAGATGGCCGATAACTTGATGCTCTACAAATATGTAGTCAAAAACACCGCGTTTCAGGCGGGAAAGACAGTCACCTTCATGCCGAAGCCCATCTTCCAGGACAACGGCAGCGGTATGCACGTTCATGTGAGTCTGTGGCGTGACAACGATCCGTTGTTCTTCGGCGACGGTTACGCAGGACTGTCAGACCTTGCGCGTTGGTTCATCGGGGGCTTGTTGGAGCACGCTCCTGCCCTGCTTGCGATATGTGCACCAACGACCAACTCATACCGACGCCTTGTGCCGGGGTATGAAGCACCGGTGAACCTTGTTTATTCGCAGCGCAATCGTTCGGCCGCTGTTCGCATTCCGCTTTATTCGAACTCACCCAAGTCGAAGCGAGTTGAGTTTAGGTGCCCCGACCCCACTGCCAACCCGTACTTGGCCTTCTCAGCGATGCTCCTAGCCGGACTCGATGGCATCAAGCGAAACACCGAGCCGCCGGAGCCTGTGAGCCGAGACATGTACGAACTGGGCAAGGACGAAGCCGCAGAAGTGCCGACGGTGCCGGGCTCGTTGACAGCAGCCCTCGAAGCCCTAGAGGCTGACCACGACTTCCTATTGGAAGGCGGAGTCTTCACTCAAGACGTGATCGATACGTGGATCGAGTACAAAAGAGCCAACGAGATCGATGCCGTCAACTTGCGCCCCCATCCGTGGGAGTTCTATATGTACTACGACAGCTAGGCTTTGTAGTCAAAAAATAGTCCCTACCTAACCCATCTGGATGATACCGATGCACTAGCTGGGCCCCGATAAACACTGTATGGAAACGAAAAGGCGGTGGCTTGCAACGACCGCGCCGGTCGCTATCTTGGCTCTGTTGGCCTTGGTGGCCTTGGTCGGCGTGGCAAATGGCGAGCCCCCACTTGGCGACGGGAGCAGCTCGACGTCGGTGTCTTTGCTTTCGGTGAACATGAATGGAAGGTCACTAGATCTTGGGACCGGTTCGGGCATGTCAAATAACCTGCCCGGGAACATGGGGGCCGGGACAAACTTCTTCGCGGCCAGAACACTTGACCTGAACATAGGACAGATCACGGCAACTGCCGACGCAGCCAACCCGGACACCGCTGCGATCGACTATGTGTTGCCGTTGGATATCAACTCTGTCTTGTCTGGCAGTGTCACGTATGCCGCGGCGGAAGCTCACGTCGATCCCGCGACATATTGGGCTATGGCAAGACTCGGACACGCAACTATCGACGCCTCTGCCATGGGAGGACTTGTTCAAATGAACAACGTGGACATCGGCTTCACGAACGAGTCATCGACTTCAGCATCTCAAGCCTTGCAGGGAATCTCGATCGAAGAACTGACACTGGCGCGGATGGGTTTGTTCCTAGACCGATCCACAACCATGTCATCTGATCAGCTCATCCTGATTGCGGGGGCGCTCGGTGGGCCGCAAATAACCCAACAGCTGCTGGACATCGAGATCGCTCGGCAACTGACTATCCAGACCATAAACGCGCTCTTGCCGCTCGGATACCTTTCACTATCCTCGAGTCTCAGCGTTCAACAAGTGCTCGACTTCGTGGCGTCATGTTCCAACGACCGGTTCCTTCTCCCCATTTGCTCAGCGTTACAGAGCCCCACCGTTCCACTTCTTGATGCAATGTCACTTCTACGAACGATGGTCGGCGCACTGCCGCTAATCACGATCAAGGCGCTTGAAGTTGGCGTGGCCGCTACCACTGGTGACGCATCCGCAACGTCCACGGTAGTTGCTTCATGGGGTTCGGCCTCGGTTGCTGGAATCGAATTGACCAAGTTGGTTGACCCGCAGGCAGCCATGGAGGCTTTGATGGCCGCTGTGGAATTCGTGGAAACACAGTTGCGCCAGCTACCCGGACTCGAAGACCTGAGCATAGTCGTTACCCCTCTTATGACCTCCACGCCGACGAACACTTTAGGCAGTTACAGCACGGCTCGAAGCCAGCTGGACTTCCTCGAGATCTCGATGACTGCCCCAGCCAGTTCTACGGTCCCCGCCCCGATGTCAATCACTGTTGATGTGATCACGATGTCCGCAGCATCTCAATATCGTCCAACGCCATTCGTCCTAGCCTCGGGCGGTAACAAACCAGCAGGCGACGTGGTTAACCCGTCGACGAATAATCCCGCTGCCAACTCTGGCCCTCAAGCCGCACCCGGCGCACCGGGTACTCCCGGAGGACAACAAGGAAACCCTAGCAATGGCTGTAGTAACAGATGCCCGTTGCCCTACACAGGGTTCGACTTGACTCGTCTACTGGCGCTCGGAATGCTTCTGATAGTTATGGGCGGAACGATCTTAAGGCGCCCGTGCTGCCACCTGCCGTCATAAGTGGCGATGGTCTGCGGCACGGTCAGGCTTACGGACGGAAACGGTTTGTTATGGGCAAGCGACGGTCTCGACCGAATGCTCGATCTGTGACCTTGATTCCTGGCGGTGCTTGCCGGCGTTTGTATTCGGCCCTGTCGACCATCCCTGCCACCCTGGTAACTGTGTGCAGGTCGAACCCGCGTGCTGATATCTCGTCGATAGAGATGTCATCCTCGACGTACGCTTCGAGGATCGGGTCAAGGATGTCGTAAGGCGGCAATGAATCTGTATCGAGTTGATCGGGGGCAAGTTCCGCAGACGGAGGGCGATCGATAATGTCTGGTGGAATGATGGCCCTAGCCAAGTTGCGCCATCTGGAAAGCCGATAGACAAGCGTTTTTGGAACGTCCTTGAGAACAGCCAATCCTCCGGCCATATCGCCATACAGCGTGGCGTATCCAACCGACATCTCTGACTTATTGCCGGTAGATAGAACCATGCGACCAGTCTTGTTCGAGATGGCCATCCATAGCAACCCCCGGATGCGAGCCTGAAGATTCTGTTCAGTGATACCCGGCTCGTCCCCTTGAAGCAAAGGATCCAGCAGTTTCAAGACCAAGTCGAATGTATCGGCGATCGGGATGGTCAAAAGTTCGATGCCTAAATTCTTGGCAAGCTGTTCTGCTCCACTCAAACTTCTGTTCGAGGTGTACTCGCTGGGATTCGAAACTCCAAGAACGTTGCCAGGGCCGATGGCATCGACGGCGATGCAAGCGGTGAGAGCAGAATCGATCCCCCCAGACAACCCAACAAGTGCCTGTTCGAAACCGTTCTTGCGAAGATAGTCTCGAACCCCCAAAACCAACGCCGCGTAAACCTCTGGCTCCTCATCGAGTTCCGATGCTATGCGTGGTTGAATCTCCCGTCGCGATTGGTTCGGCTTGGGCAGGTCGACGATCATGAGTCCTTCCGTAGCAGCATGTGTCGATGTAGATGGGCCTG
Organism: Actinomycetota bacterium; assembly: GCA_039929185.1. Classification (GTDB taxonomy): domain Bacteria; phylum Actinomycetota; class CADDZG01; order JAHWKV01; family JAHWKV01; genus JBDSRR01. Next base: position 2,275 of record JBDSRR010000097.1, on the reverse strand, counting down.
TGCGAGGCGTGACTTCCCAATCGTGTATCAGAAGTTCTTCAGTGAATTGTCCGGCGCGGGCAACGACAATGCCGGAAGCATCGCTGATGAAGGAAGCTCCATCGAAAACCAATTCATCCTGTCCCCCAACAGTGTTGACATAAGCGAACGCAACACGATGCTCCAGCGCCCGCCTGGCGACTAGGTCGTGTCGATCCCGGCTCTTTCCCATGTGGTACGGGGACGCATTGATGTTGATGATCAGCGAGGCACCCGATGCGGCGCAAGCCGCATGGGGGCCGGCGTCGCTCCAAAGATCCTCGCAGATCGTGATCCCGAACAGCAGATCGCCCATCTTGCCAAGGACGATTCCCGCCCCCTCAACGAAATAACGCCGCTCATCAAAAACCCCATAGTTGGGAAGATGGTGTTTGCGATAAACAACCTTTACTTCACCGTCCGCGATCAAGGCAGCGGCATTGTAAAGATGGTTTTCATGACTCTCAACGAAACCAACGATGGCAGTGATGCCATGCGTCTGTGTAGCGATCTTGTACAGGGCTCGTTCGTTGGCCTGGATGAAGTCGTGTTTCAAAAGAAGGTCCTCAGGCGGATATCCGGTGATCGCAAGTTCAGGAATCGCGACGATGTCAGCGCCTTCATCCTTGGCATGAGCGATCGACGAAACGATGAGATTCGTGTTCCCATCGATGTCGCCGACGATGGGGTTGACCTGCGCAAGGGCAAGACGGACGGTGCTCACGCCTCTAGGTTACTTGCCTTGCGCTTTCTCTTGCTGAAAACGACAGCCGCACCGAATATCAATAGGAAGACCAACAGCGCACGGACCATGGTTGTGACGATGTTCGGCTCGGCCACCGGGGGCGGTGCCAACTTGCCCTTGGGGTCGTGACCGTAGGCATAGAGGCCCTCCTTGCCGAACTTCACCCCGAAATAGAAGTGCTTCTCGTCAGCGGCCCCCGACAATACAAACCCGCCCACTTGATGCTTCCAAAGAAGACGGCCATCGTCAGTATCGAGCGCATACAGCCACCCGGCCCCGTTGCCGATGAACAGTGTCTTGCCCGCGATCACAGGGAACGACTGAACGAACCCAACCTCGGCATCATCAAAAAGCCACTTTCGCTTGCCGGTCGTGCCGTCTAGGCGATAGATATTGCCGATGCGATCAGCCATGAAAACATCCCCGAATGCGATCGCAGGAAAGTTCTGCGTATTGAACTTGCCCGGCACCGACGTTTTCCAGACTTCCTTACCCGTCTTGAGGTCAAGTGCATAAACATTGAGGTCTCCCCCACCCAAGATCACCATGTCCCCCAAGATCGAAGGCGAGCTGTTTGCTACCTGCTGTTGGATTCGCCAAATCTCATGCCCATCTCCCGCATCGAGAGCGACAACATACGTGGTGTTCCGCGAATTGAGGTCCTCCATCGTGAAGACGACGATGCCCTGACTAACAGCAGCGACAGAATCCGGCTCGAAGTCGAGTTTGGCGTTCCATGCCTCCGACCCGTCGGCTGCATTGATGGCGTAAAACGTCTTAGCTTCTTCGGAACCAATGTAGATCCTGCCGTCAGCCAAAGTCGGCGAAGCATCCAAGCTGTCCGCGGCCTGAAACCGCCACAGCTCTTTGCCATCAGCGACAGCAAGTGCCAGGAGACGACCAAACGGAACGGGCATGTAAACAGCGACATCATCCACGGCCGGACTGACGATCGTCTGCCCTTCCGAAGGTTGAACGTCCCACTTTCTCTTGCCAGTCAGGGCATCGACGGCGATGATTCCCGGACCAGAGCTGACGTAAACAACGCCATTACGCACAACCGGCCATGTCGTAAAACTATTGTCAGGGCTACCAGACAAGGCCCGCCAGTTTTCCTTAAGCGGCGCCGAAAACCCCTCCGCCGAGTACCCCGAATGAGTGGCATCACGCTGCATCATTGGCCAGTCTTGTGCCCAGGCAATCCCTGAACCAAAGAACAACACACAAGCAAGGATCACAATTTTCTTCATTCCGCTAACTCCGCTATAAGATCGAAGCCATGTGCGATCTGATCCTCAACGCCTGAGATAAGCGCACCAGAACCTGTCTGTGCCAATGCGTCTCTCATTGCGGTGCAGGCCATTTGGCGATCAGCAAGTGCTGAGTACAAATACTGCTTGGTCGACGTCGCGTTTACGACCTTGCTATGAGAGTTCAACGCCTCATCCCATTTCAGGTCTGCGGTGTAATGAGTCGCCCCCTTTAGTCGGGAATGAGGGGACGTAACGATGT
>JBDSRR010000096.1:0-4660 GCA_039929185.1 Actinomycetota bacterium | reverse complement strand
AAGGCCGGCGATGCTGTGATCGTGTTAGAAGCGATGAAGATGGAGAACCTGATCGTTTGTCAGCGCGATGGTGTGATCAAAGAGTTGAAAGTCAAAGCGGGTGCAACAGTTCCAGCGGGGGCCCAGTTAGCAGTGATCGAATAGCCAAGGGCGCGCCTAACACCTAGGGCTCGATACGTTTGATTGACGGAACTCGATCGAGCGTCCGATCGAAGGAGGCGACCTGGTTGATCCCAGACAACTCGGCGAGCGCGGCAAGGTACGCCTCCGCGAAGTCCAGCTTCACGACCTCGTATAGGTCAAGTGTTCGAAGAAGCAAGTCGTGATCAGATACGGCAATCGCTGGAAGCGCGAGAAGAGACCTAGCTGAGTCCGCTATCTCATTCCGTGGTCTGCTATAGAAAGATTCGAGAACATAAACCATTTCAGCGAGAACTAAGTCCGTCAGGATAAGTTCCTCGTCCTCGCTGAGGAAGACAGTAGCTCGCCTTGCCTGTCCGGGCGGATCGCTAGTCAGGTGCCTAACAAGAACGTTAGTGTCGACGAACGCCCTCAATGACGTTTCGCCGTTCGCTGTTTCCAAGTTTCCGCTTTTACCTTGGACCATGCAGCACCTCGCCGACCGGCCGGAACGGGAACGCTGCCGGCGAGTTCAAGAAAGTCGGGAACCTTGGCCAGAATGGCTCGGTCTTTAAGAACGCGAAAAATGATCCGGTCCCCCGCCTCCAGCTCTAGGGCGTCCCGTACCAGTTTGGGGAGTGTCACTTGACCTTTTGACGTCACCGTAGCGGGAACATCCAACGCTGTCTCCTTACTGTCCTATGAACAGTAAGGATAACACCCCGGTTGTGCTGGAAAATCCTGTGAGACGCGCCCCCTAAAAAAGTTAGTCGAGGCCGGTTATGCGGATACCCGCGCCGCGTTCTAGTTTGTTGCGGATCTGGATGCCGATGATCAAAGCGACAAGGGATTCTAAGATCCGTGCATTCTCCAAGGGTCCACAATCGACGTAGCGCGCGCCTTCGATCTTCTCGATCAGCGACTGCGCAGCAGACTTTCCTTCAGCGTCGCCGCAGACCAAGATGTCACAGGCCAAAGGGGTCGAGACATCGGCCAAGGCATTTGCCATCACGGTGTGAAAGCCCGAAGCAAGATGGATATCTTTACCGAGCAAGCTCTTTGCAAACTGCGCGGCCGAGCCCTCCCAGACGCCGATCATGCGGGTAGGTTTTCCGCCAACCTCACTGGCAAGCGGCGCCGTTGCGTCGATCACCACCGCGCCGGCGGGTAGGGTTTCTTTCAGGGCTTTATAGATCGCCCCCATCGCTGGATAAGGCACCGTCACGACGACGATGTCGGCCCCCACTACCGAGCGCATGTTTTCTTGACCTTCAACTCCGAGCGTTGCCGCGGCTTCGGCGGCTTTCTCGGCTTGTCTGCTCCCAATGACAACATCGACGCCAGCATGGGCAAGGCGAGCGGCCAGGGCGTACCCGAGTCCGGCTGTCCCTCCAACTATGGCGACTCTCATCTGGCTCTCATCTGGGCTCGTAGACTCCGAATTCGGCACGCAGTACATCGCTCACTTCGCCCAGAGTTGCATATCCGGCGAGGGCTGCGCGCATCGGATAGAGAAGGTTGTCGTTGGTTCTTGCGGCATCGGCCAGATCGGCCAGCGCCTTTGCAACCGGTTCTTGGGCGCGCGTCTTTTTCAATTCCTTTACGGCCTTCACTTGAGCCAGCATCGTTTTCGCATCGGGTCGATAGATCTCAGCGGGTTCAGCCGCTTCCACGAACTCGTTTACCCCAACCACGGATTTCGAACCATCCTCTACTGCCTGCTGAACACGGTAAGCCGATTCTTCTATCTGTAGTTTCATCCAACCGAGTTCAACGGCCTCGACGGCACCGCCCATCGAGTCGATCTGCGCGATCAATTCGAGTGCACGCGCCTCGATCTCGTTGGTTAGGGACTCCACGTACCAAGAACCCCCCAGTGGGTCGGCAGATGCCGCTACTCCAGTTTCATGACCAAGGATCTGTTGAGTTCGAAGAGCGATCTTCGCTGCTTTCTCGGTTGGCAATGAAAGCGCTTCGTCGAAAGAGTTGGTATGCAGCGATTGCGTTCCACCCAGCACAGCCGCCAGAGCCTCATAGGCCGTTCTAACGATGTTGTTCTCAGGTTGTTGTGCGGTAAGTGTTGCTCCCCCGGTTTGCGTATGAAAACGCATCAGCATCGACCGTTGGTCTGAAGCAGCGAAACGGTCATGCGTTATGTGAGCCCAGATCCTGCGGGCCGCGCGAAACTTGGCGATCTCCTCGAAGAAATTCATATGACAAGCAAAAAAGAATGATAGGCGGGGAGCGAAGTCGTCGATCTTGAGCCCGACTTTGAGCGCAGCATCAACATACGCGATGGCGTTGGCCATAGTGAAAGCCACTTCCTGCACCGCGGTACTTCCCGCTTCGCGGATGTGGTAGCCAGAGATCGAAATGGTGTTCCAGCGCGGCACGTGTTTGTTGCAATAAGCGAATAGGTCTGTGATGAGTCGCATGCTCGCCTTTGGTGGATATATGTACGTGCCACGGGCTGCGTATTCCTTCAAGATGTCGTTCTGCACAGTACCGGTTATCTCGGATGGCGGAACACCTTGCTTCTCAGCAACCAACTCATACAGCAGTAGCAAAATGGGGGCCGTAGCGTTGATCGTCATCGACGTTGACACCTTGTCCAGAGGCAATCCATCGAAGAGCGTCTCCATGTCCTTGAGACTGCTGATCGCTACCCCCGTACCGCCAACCTCACCTTCTGCTCGCAGATGATCAGAGTCATAGCCCATCTGAGTGGGGAGGTCAAAGGCTACGGATAACCCGGTTTGTCCGGCTTCGAGCAAAAACTTGAAACGTTCATTAGTTTGGGCGGCAGTGCCAAAACCTGAGTACTGCCGCATGGTCCAAAGGCGGCCTCGGTACATTGTCGGATAGATGCCGCGCGTGAAAGGAAACTCCCCGGGGTGTCCGAGAGCCTTCGCAGGATCGGATCCCTCGGTGTGCCGACTTCCATAGGCTGGCTGGATGACGATGCCAGAATCGGTTTCGTGCATGTTCTCGTTCATCCGAAGATTCTCCTATCCAACCGCCAAAAGCGCTGCCATGACCCCGACTCCCGCCAACAAACCTGCCAGTTGCACGAAAGATTTCTTTGCCTCGGGTTCCTTGTGAAGTTCGGGGATCAGGTCAGATGATGCTATGTAAAGGAAGCCTCCAGCAGTGACCGGCACCAGCACTGAAGTGATTCCAGCCACTGAACTAGACAGGGCCAAAGTCACTGCGGCCCCAAGCAGCGACGTTAGCGCAGTCGCAAAGTTGAATATCATGGCCTTCTTGGGCTGCAGGCCCGCGTGAACCAATATCCCGAAGTCTCCTAATTCTTGAGGGATCTCGTGAAGCGCTACCGCTATGGCGGTTGCGATACCGAGCTTCGGGGATACAAGGAATCCACCCGCGATGATGGCGCCATCGATGAAGTTGTGAAGTCCGTCGCCGATGAGATTGGTCACAGCAACTGGATGAAGCACCTCCTCGGAAGGCATGTGGGAATGGTGCCAATGCAGAACTTTCTCCAAGACGAAGAACGCCAACAGTCCCCCGAGAAGTGAAAAGGACGCGGTGAGAGTGAATCCGCCCTCGCCGTTGGCGATCTCGGGAATGAGGTGCAAGAACGTGTCTCCCAACAGGGCCCCCGCGGCAAAGGAGATGAGCAGCAGCAGACTTTTTTGGATCGCTTTTGGATTGACGAGCATGGTTAGAACGCCTATCAAGGAGATGAGGCTCACTCCAATGACCGAAAGAAGCGTAACCGCCCAGGTGGATGCCATTGCGGGCAGTGTACTTGCAAGATAATGACGGGCAGATGATACGAACTCAGGTGCCACGTCGCCTTTGGGTCACCCTTGCAGTAATCATGGCCCTCGTGCTTGGAGTAACCGTTGCGGGGCTTATTCTGCTTTGGCCCAAGGACGTGCCAGCGGACACAAATGAACTTGGCATCCCTTCGGTTCTTTACGATGCCACCGTTATCTCGTCTCGAACGTCGCAATGCATGCAATCTCAACCCGACGACAACTTTCGCTGCACCCTGACCAGAGCGAGGCTTGCGGATGGAAGAAGCGTGGTCTTTGAGTCCACGCAAGGTCCGGGAGTCGTCACGCTCGGGGCCAAAGACAAGATCGTGCTCGGTTTCTCGCCCGACTCGCCACCAGGGCTCGAATATTACTTCGCCGATTATCAGCGGACTAAACCACTACTTCTTCTTACAGCGATATTCGCTGTAATGGTAATCGCGCTTGGGCGTATCAAAGGAGTTGCGGCTCTTGCAGGCATGGCGGTAACCATGCTGATCCTTATCAAATTCGTTCTGCCTGCGATCTTGGCTGGCAAAGATCCATTGCTCGTGGCCACAGTGGGGGCCGCGGTAATCATGTTCATCGCCCTATACGTCGCGCACGGAATAAACGTTCGGACCACCATGGCGATCCTTGGCACGTTCGCCGCTTTAGCTTTGACTGGTCTGCTTGCGCTGATCTTCGTCGAGTTGACCAGGCTGACCGGATTCAGTTCCGAAGAAGCCATCTTCCTGCAGATATCGGCCGACCAGATC
>JBDSRR010000095.1:0-3261 GCA_039929185.1 Actinomycetota bacterium | reverse complement strand
GGAACAGGCATCCGACAAGAAGTCCTTCGTGAAGACTCTCGCTGCGTTGGCCTCGTTGATGAACGACAGTCACGTGGGCCTGTGGAACCAGCACACGGAGATCTTCGGCACACACGGGCCACCCATCGGCTTGAGATACATAGAGGACAAGATATGTGTGGCGAGGGTCCATCCTGATGCCAGTGAAATGGACATCAACAGGGGCGACGAAATCACTCATCTGGACGACCGTCCCATCCGAGATGCCGCCAATGACCTATCGCGCATGATCTCTGCTTCAACTCACTCGGCCCTGAATCGGAGTCTCTTCAATAGGTCTTGGATCATGTTTGGAGAACAAGACTCGGAATTGGTGATCGACACGAAGAGAGGCTCCCGCAAGAAGAAAGTCCACCTCCATCGCTCCTTAGCGGTTGGGGATTGGGTTCCAGAGCCTTCAAGCGATGCTGTGTCCCGCAGATTGTCCTCAGGCGTCGGCTACATCAATCTCGACAGCGTTGAATCATCGGAGGAGTTCGACAAAGCTTTAAGAAAGCTCCGATCTTGCCCCGGCCTCATCTTGGACATGAGGGGTTACCCAAGGTTCGGGGTGCAGTGGGATGTCGTATCGAGGTTGATCGACGTGCCGGTTAAAGGGACACAGTTCCTGATTCCGCGCCGCTTTGCCGGGTCAGGACAACACAGTTACCACTGGAGCCAATACGAAATAGCTCCTCACAAGAAGCTTTCTTACACGGGGCCGTTAGTGGTGTTGATCGACGAAAATGCTCAAAGTGCCAGTGAGGATTTCTGCATCTACCTACAAAACGCCCATCGGGTCACGTTCGTAGGAAGCGAGACATCCGGGACCAATGGAAACGTAACGACGGTGAATCTGGGATCAGGCATCGGTCTCACTTTCACTGGGATGCGAGTCCTTTTCGGAAACGGCAGTCGTTTTCAGAATATTGGGATCACTCCCGACGTTGAATCCCTTCCGACTATCAAAGGATGGTTGGCAGGGCGTGACGAAGTTCTGGAGGCAGGAGAGAAAATTCTGCTTCAACGAGCCAAGAAGAAGCCTGCAGACGGTAGTTCGAAAACTACCTGAAATATGCGGTAGCGGAGGTTCAAATCCTCTCTCGCCCACGATGGATCCGCGGGCGAGAGAGGATTGAACGCATCAGCTGGTGGAGGCGAAGGCGCTGGAGATTATCGTTTCGGCGAAGCCGGTACCTGAGGATCCTGAACCGATGAAGTAGATGTGAACCGCGTTCACTCTGCCCCCCAGCCCTGCCTGCTCGTTGAGTACCACTATTGCCGGTCCGCCTGCAGTGTCGAGAACCAAGACCGTGTCAGGCGGCGGCGTGCATGTTCCGGTAGCGCCGAGTGCCAGGCACACGTCGGTGCCGAGGATCTTCAGGTCTTTGATCGTTGTCTTGCCCGGCAGGGTCGCAGTGTCGACTTCAGCCCGGATACTTGTAGCGGTGGCTGTGGCGCCAATATCAAGCCTCTCGGTTTCAGCGAACGAGAATGCCCTTAACGGAACCAACGTCCCTTCGGTGCGGCTCGTGCCGGACCCGGAACCGAACGACAGGCTTGAGACTGAGGTCTCGACCAGTCCACCTGTGATCGGTAGGTTCACGAGGCCGATGATGCTGAGTGCGGCCGGAGGTGAGGGCGCCTTCGTTGCCATCACGAATGCGTCACCGGACACTCTTGCGATGGCGGCTCCGCAGGCTAAGCCCGACGGGAAGTTGACCGTGCTATTTGCATGCGCCACGATCACGTCTGAAGTGACAACTTGACCCAGAGTCGTTGTGTCGAACACTTGGACATGGATGCCCTGCACGGTAAGTCCGCTGCGGAAGAAGCCTGACTGCGGCTGTACGGCCGAGCCGGCAGCGCCGTCAGCGATGGTCTCTAAGACGGAGACCCTTGCCAGCAGTTTTCCGGTAATTGGATCGTTCACGTCGAAGGTCTTGGAGTCAGTGACGTCTTGGTGCTTGACTCCGTTGATGACTAGATCCTGCACCTTCGACCCAGCCCTGCTCGAGTCCGCCGTGAAGCCATTCGCGTGACTGACTGACCTAGCCACAACGCTTTTGGCCGTCACGGACACGCCGGGCAGGTTGATTGCAACGTCGGATGTCGTTGCAATCGCGCTGGCGTTTGCGTCAGTGTTGCTTACGGAGTCGCTCTTAACGACTTTGAGCAGGCCCACGTCGATGATGCCCGGGACGGTGACCCCTTCCTCCTGGCCCGGGTTGCTCGTGTTTGTATCGGGCCTTGGGCCGATGTCGGGATCAGAAGCAAGAATGCCTCCGCCGAGCAGGTCTGCACGGACGCCGAAGGCTCGACCTGAGGCTGAAGCACCCTCGTTCGAAACCGGGGTTATCGCTTGAGCCGACACCGTGACTCCGTTTGCCGCGCTGAGCTCAACATTGTTGATTAAGTCGGTGTTGTTCAGGGAGCCAGGCACGAAGACAGTGAACGTTTTCGTACCTCCCTCGCCGATCGCGAGGTTACCTAGATTCCAAGTAACCGTCGCTCCGTCTTGCGACACGTTTCCGCCGCCGGCATCCGTCACAGTGGTTGTCACCGGGATCGTGTCGACAAGAACAGCCGAGGTTGCACCAGTCGTTGCGTCCGACTGGTTGGAGTAGTTGACCGTGTACTTAAGGGTGCTTCCGGGCGTAACTCGGCCCCCTGGACACGATGCCTTGCTTACCTGCAAATGAGCCCGCTTGACGACTATGGTGGCGCTATCGTCGACCGGCGGAGCGTTACTGGCGTCGGCGGTAGCAGTGTTTTCGAACCTGCCTTCGGTCGCCTTAGTCGTGTCGCTTTGCACCGTAACGCTCGCGGAGGTTTTGGAAGCCAAGTTTCCGAATGCACAGGTCAGTGTTTGTGAGGTACCAGAACTGATCGAACAATCGGCGCCAGCCGGATCGGTGCTAGCGATGATCCAGTTGATACCAGCGCCAGAGGGCAATGGGTCGTTCAACGTGACATTCAGTGCGGTGCCAGGTCCGCCGTTGCTCACCGTGATAACGAACCCGATCGGCTCGACTTCACTTATCTCGTCCTTGATAGCGGTCTTTACGACACTAAGGCTCGGAGGCAAGACCACGATGGTCGCTGAGGCTTCTGAAGTAGGAGCATTGTCAGATTTCACGGTGACGGTGTTGTTGAAGGTACCCGCAGTTGACCCAGTGGTAGCAGACACAACGTGTACAGATGCTGTGGCACCTACAGCCAAGTCTCCGAACGAGCAGGTCA
>JBDSRR010000094.1:0-11609 GCA_039929185.1 Actinomycetota bacterium | reverse complement strand
CCCCGGACCTACGTGCTTAAACTTCCCCCGATTGCAAAGTCTTTTCTAGAACGTCGAACCAATCCTTTTGCTCAAGCAAGTAATGGAACTCGATCAACTCGTTCGGATCGATCGGTCCGCATTGTGGTCGTTCAAGCAGCTCGGGCGAAAAGATCGAATCTGAAATGCTTGCCCCTCGTCCAGCGAGACCAAGTGCCACCTGAGTGCCAACGGTTCCACCGAGCATCTGACCGCAGGTAGGGCATGAGCACGAGAAATAGCTCATGGGCTGATCCTGCAGATGAAGCCTAATCTGACCGGGTTCCACAGGAACGGAACCGCAGCTGTTGCAAGTTGTTGTCACCGAAAACTCTGCCATTTCATTTTCCCCACTTTCCCCTTGTACATCTCTCATAACGTCGGGGAGCCCAGGATGTTACGGACATATTTGGGAAGTTTGTGTCAACTACGTCGCGCGACGCAGTCCTAAAGATTTCCCAAGTTGCCTTTTGCAGCGCGAAACATAGATGATTCAGATGAAATGACTATTCGAGTTGTCACTGTTCGCGTGCTTGCTGGCGATGAATCCGTCCGCGATGCAGCGACGTCATTGCCTCAGCCTCGATTCGATGTCGATCTGTATCGAGACAAAAAATCTTTCTTGGCGGTTTCCGAACGAGGTGATTGCGATGTTGCGGTCATCGATCTACAGCTTGGAGGTTTTTCGGCCGCGAGAGATTTGCGTGACCTTCCCGAAATGTCCGAAGCGTTGGTAGTGATGTTGTGTGAGCGCGAACAAGATCGTTGGTTATGCAAACAGGGCGGTGCAGATCTTGTATTGGTGAAGCCATTACAAGACGTAACTACTTTGATGACCGCTCTCGATTCAGTCTTGGAATCAACGAAATGAGGTCGCGAAAAAGTATTGGTAATTATGACTTGACTATTTACCGAATTACAGTGTTAGAATTACCGAGTTGTAATTACAGGGCACGGAGATGCTATGGCAATTATTCAGCAGGGTTTAAGTTGGCAGGGCAAAGCGCGCTGCAACGAAGTCGACCCCGAGATCTTCTTTCCAGAAAGAGGAGGGTCTTCGAAGGCGGCACGCACAGTGTGCAACGACTGCTCAGTACGCCTCGAGTGCCTTCGCTACGCGTTGGCCAACAGAGAGCAGTTTGGTATCTGGGGCGGAACGAGCGAACGGGAGCGCAGGAAATTGCGCAGACTCGCATCTTAGGACATCGATCTTTGGTGCCATTTTCTTATCCCAAGAAACGAAGGGAGGTGAAAAAGGATGCCACCAGCTAAGAAGACTGCTGCAAAGCGTAAGCCAGCCAAGAAGAAGACAACGGCGAAGCGTAAGCCAGCGGCGAAGAAGACGACTGCTGCGAAGCGTAAGCCAGCTAAGAAGACAACGGCGAAGCGTAAGCCAGCAGCGAAGAAGACTGCTGCAAAGCGTAAGCCAGCAGCAAAAAAGAAGACTGCTGCAAAGCGTAAGCCAGCAGCCAAGAAGAAGACCGCTGCGAAGCGTAAGCCAGCAGCAAAAAAGAAGACAACGGCAAAGCGTAAGCCAGCAGCCAAGAAGAAGACCGCGGCCAAGCGTAAGCCGGCTGCTAAGCGCAAGACCACACGTAAGTAACGTCCTGCACTAAGTGAAGGTCGAGCATGCCCCCCGAGGGGTTGTTGAAATGCAGTTCTTCGGGCCTCGTGTTCGGCCTTTGCTTTGTCTACAAGTATTTTGGCGCCGCTTTAAGCAAAAGACCTGACGGTTGCCTGCCCTCGAGCGCATGCCTGGGTACCAGTCCCACGATCTCGGAATATGCCAGGGTTTGTCCGAGACTCACCGCCTCGGTTGCGACCGCGTCAAATGCCGTGCCTACGCCTGTGGTCATCGGCTCAACCAGATTCATTGAAACCTGGACCAGGCCTTTTGACTCCAAGGCGAATCCAAGGGCTCGTATGTGAGGAGTTTGTTCGCGGATCGTTCGAGCTATGCGGCGTGCAGCTTGCAGATCATTTGAATCGAGTACCACGTTGAAGGCAACCATTACTCCTCGGGCTCCTGCGACTGTGGCGCCAGCGGTGGCGTGGGGGGCGTCTGGTCCAAAATCGGGAGACAATGACTTGAATGCCTGCCGTCGAACCTGCGGTAGGTCGATCAGCCCGTAAAGGAAACAAGGTACGTTCGCTTGGGCGGCGAACGTTTGCGCGAATTCGACGGCGGCTGCTTCCGCTGCGTGCATAGGGGTTTGCTCCAACGGAATGAAGGGTACGACGTCCATGGCACCTAGCCTCGGGTGCACTCCTGTGTGGCGGCTGATGTCGATCAGACGGACCGCCTGATGCGATGCCGCTAGGGCCGCCTGGATAAGGTCAGAAGGCGATCCGATCATGGTTAATACGCTGCGGTTGTGATCCGGGTCGGAATGAACATCGATTATGGGCGTGAATTTAGAAGCGGCCTCAACGATGTGGCTGATGACGTTTTTGTCTCGCCCTTCTGAGAAGTTCGGTACGCACTCAAGCATCGTGCCGCTACGATAAGGGCCAATGGACGATTTCGGTATAGGTGTTGTGACCCAGCTTGGATTGGATCGGGCCATTGCTGCGACACGTCTGGCGCTGCGGGCCCATGGTTTTGGCATCATTTCGGAGATGCCTACGGGTGATCGAAGCCACCTTTTCATGAGCATTTTCCAACGCGTTGTATCTACCGGAAACCTCGGTGGCGAGGGACTTGATGTTGGCGATCACCTGCAATGCCATGTGGTTGTCTACGAAGAAGGTGCCGATACCGTCGTGGCCTGCCTTGATCCCACTATTGGGTTCGCTGGCCTGCCGGATCTCGGCGATGTGGCCGCCGATGCCCGACAAGCACTGGAAGACGCCTTCACAAAGGTTGCACAAGAGTGAATCTGAAAACATTTATCCGAGCATTCGAGGCGAATATCCCGCATGTGGCGAAAGACATTACCGACCGGATCTGGTCTGAGATCCCTGGATATTCCGCGCTGGAAGAGCCCGGCCAAAGGCAAGACGTCGAAGAAGCGGCCCGACGTAATGTTTCGGCATTTGTCATGGCACTGGCAGATGGCCGCGAGCTAACTAAACGCGATATCGACGAACTTGGGGTGGTCGGCGAGGTGCGCGCGTATCAAGGCGTCCCCTTAGAAGAGGTTCTTCGGGCATTTCGCATGGTTGGGCGCGTGTTGTGGGACCACCTTGGCGACGAACTCGCAGGTCCCGATGGGCCGGGCATTCAAGCCATCGTCAGTCTTGGTGGAACCCTGATGAGATTCACCGATCAGATCTCTTCGTCTGTTGCCCAGCACTATGAGATCGCCCAGCGCAGGCTTGTTCGCAGGCACGAGGAAGAGCGGGGCGAGTTTCTGCACGACCTCCTTCTAGGCACTTATGCCTCGTCAGACACCATGGTCGCAAGAGCACGCGAGTTCGGCTTCGACCTAACCCGTTCCCACCTGGCAATAGTCGGAGTAGGTGAAGACCTGGCACTATTTCGAGCTCTCGATGCGGTTATCGAGAAACTGCGCGGCGTTGGGCAGCCTCTGGTGCATCGAAGGGCGGGCCAAGCCATCGGGCTCTGCGCGATGGCAGCAACTGCAAGCGCGGAGGAGTTTGGGCAGACTCTTATGGCCGAGTTAGACGATTCGTGGAGCATCGGATTAGGAGGACCTTATCCTGGGATCGAAGGGTGTCGCCAAAGTTATCTCGAGGCTCGCGAGGCATTGGAGATCGGCAAAGCGTTCGAACCGGATCGCCGTGTGTATGGCTTTCAGCGCTACCTTGTCTACGGATTGCTGCGGTCAGACCAGACCCTGGCTCAGCGTTTCGTTGACGAACTTTTGGGACCGATCATCGAGCACGATACTCGTCGCAAAAGCGAATTGATCGACACATTGGATGCGTACTTTGCCACTGACGGCAGCGCCAAAGAAACCGGGCTGCGCTTGTATGCCCATCCGCACACCGTGAGCTACCGGCTGAAGCAGATCGAGAAACTTACCGGCCGATCATTGGGCAGCCCCGAGGACAAGTTGCAGTTGCACCTGGCTTTGAAGGCGCTTCGCCTTATGCAGACTTGATGCAAACTTGATGCGTTTTGGCTTGGCTCTTCCTCAGTACGGGTACAGTCTTACCGGGGGAGTCGCCGGAGGATTGAATTGGCTGCGCTTGCGCGACTGGGCGCAGCAGGCCGAGGACCTTGGCTTCTCGTCTGTTTGGTTATCCGATCATCTGTTTCTGGATCTCGCGAAGTACGGAGGGTCGGAGCAGCGATACGACGCGATGGAGTGCTTAACAACTCTCGCTGCGCTCGCAACGTCAACCTCGCGCGTAAGGCTTGGCTCTCTGGTCCTGTGCAACGATCTTCGATCTGCGGCCCTGGTCGGCAAGATGGCTTCAACTTTGGGCGACCTTGCCGGGCGGGGTATCGAACTCGGTATCGGCGCAGGTTGGTACGAACCCGAGTATGAAGCCGCTGGTATCGATTTCGATCCCGCTCCTGCCCGGATCACCCGACTTGGCGAGTCATTGAAGGTCATCAAAGAGATGCTGCCTAGTGGTGTTCGCCTATGGGTCGGCGGCAAAGGCGACCGAATGGTTCGGTTGGCGGCTCGCCTTGCTGACGGTTACAACTCCGTCTGGGCGTGGACGCCTGAAGCGTTTGGGGATCGGGTGGCACTTCTTGACCGCAGCTCCGAGCGCAACGTCGCGCGTTCGGTAGGTCTCTATACGCTGTGCGGGAGAAACGACACCGAGATCGAACAGCGTTGGCAGCGGTATCGCGATGCGACGTCACTTGGTGCAACGTCTTTAGATATCAATCAAACCGCGGCCGACTGGGGTGCAGACAAATTATTCGGAACTCCTGCACAAGTGGTCACCAGGGTCAACAAGTTCAAGGCCTTGGGAGTTGAAGAGGTTATCCTTGGGTTTGGGATACTCCCATTTCAGATCGCGGACCCCTCGGCTATCGAGATGTTCGCTAGGGAAGTATTTCCTTTGATCTAGAGGAAGGAGACAAGATGGGAAGCTTTGGAGCCCCCGAGCTGATCATCGTGGCGGCGGTCATCATCTTGCTGTTCGGTGCCAAAAAACTGCCTGAGATCGCCCGGTCGATGGGAAAGGCCAAGGGCGAATTCAAAAAAGGTATAGAAGAAGGCGAAGTAGAAGAGCCCTAGAAGCTGCGTCCCATCATCTCGGCCAAAACGCGGACCTCTTTCGATATCGCCATGAGCTCTGACGGAACCAGCGCCTGAGGTCCATCAACCAGCGCCTTCTCGGGCTGGCAGTGAACGTCGATCATTATCCCGTCGGCCCCCACCGCCACTGCAGCGCGCGATAAGGGGGCGATCAGGCTTCGGCGGCCAGCCGCGTGCGAAGGGTCGATGATTACCGGAAGATGAGATTCCTCGCGCAGGACCGGCACCGCCGAGATATCTAAGGTGTTCCTGGTCGCCGTCTCGAATGTTCTGATACCTCGCTCACACAGGATGATCTGCAAGTTGCCGTGCCTGGCGATGTGTTCGGCGGCCATCAGCCATTCGTCGATAGTCGACATCAGTCCGCGTTTCAACATGACTGGTTTGCCCATGGCACCCACCTCACGAAGCAGCGAGAAGTTCTGCATGTTGCGAGTTCCAATCTGCAATATGTCTGCGACCTCGGCAACCTTTTCAACGTCGCGCGGGTCCATGACTTCGGTGATTATCGGCAGCCCGGTTTCTTGGCGAGCTAGGTCGAGTATCCGCAGACCATCCTCGGCTAGGCCTTGGAACGCATAAGGCGAAGTTCGCGGCTTGTATGCACCGCCACGCAGGATGTGAGCTCCGGCCTCTTTTGCCGCACGGGCAGCGTCTATGGTCTGCTGTTCGTTCTCGACTGCGCACGGTCCTGCTATCAAAGTGAAACTGCCTGGCCCTATCGAGGTATTTCCAACCTGGATGGTCGATGTACCTGGGTGCCCCTCGTGAGAAACGACTTTGTAGAGTTTCGTGACACGCTGCACCCGTTCTACGCCAGCCATCGCCGCCAGGGGCAATTCTTCTAATGGTTCGGGGTCGCCAACTATGCCGATGACTGTGTGGAAATCGCCCCTGGAAAGGAAGCACTCGATCCCCGTCTCGCGGACCCTGGCAAGGACCGCATCCACTTCGGGCGTGGTCGAGTCTTTGCGCATTACGATCAACATGAACTTGGCCCTTCGTCGTTGGTGAGGCCTGATAGTACGGCATCGACAAATTCGCTTTCCGGCAAAGCCCCAAGGAAAGACCACGAGTCGTTGACGATCATCTTCGGCACTCCGCTCACTTCATACTGCATCGACATCTCACGAAATTCGGTTGCTTCGATCGCAGTAGAGCGGATTCGAGGGCTCGCCATAGCCAGTCGGTGAGCCGTCACGACGGCTCTGGGGCAGTGAGGTCAGGTGGGAGTTGAGAAAGTCTTGATGTCGATGTCGGCATCGAGGGTGCCGAGTCTCGCGATCGTTTCCTCGGAAAGAGGGGTGCCGCCACCACCGGTCGCCACTATGGTTTCGATCAGCGACATGAACTCGTAACCCGATGGCAGGCCCATGAAACGAATGCCCAA
The DNA here is from genome assembly GCA_039929185.1 of Actinomycetota bacterium. GTDB lineage: Bacteria > Actinomycetota > CADDZG01 > JAHWKV01 > JAHWKV01 > JBDSRR01. Next base: position 5,015 of record JBDSRR010000094.1, on the reverse strand, counting down.
GTCTTCCGAGCGCAGGATAGCGATGGTAGGCACCTGACTTATCTGCCACTTTGCGGCGATCTCGGGTTCTTCCTTGACGTTGTGCACCTCTAGGGTCAGGTTGTCCGAAAGCTCGACGAGTTCGGTGAGTAACGCCTCGGTGTCAGCGCAGGATTCGCAAGCCCGGGTACCCGGCAGGTAGAGGCCGCTCCGGGGCTCGGTGAACAACAGGAGCCGGACAGGCTGAGACAGCTCTGTGTCGAAACGCTCCGTAAGGAGCGCCTGATCAGCTGGAGCGAGAAAGGCCATCTTGAGAGATTACACACCGATATGAAGAAAAATGGGACTTCATGCAGGGATTTGGACTTTTACCTAGAAGTAAGTAGGAGACAAAGGGAGCTGACATGACCGTAAGAAAGTGCGTTTTCAGTTTGTTCGTAGTTTTACTCGGGGTATCGTCCCTGGCTGGGGTGGCTCTCGCCGCTCCTGGTAACGACAACCGAGCCGATGCGTCGGTGATCGGTGCCTTGCCGTTCACAGACGGGCGGTCGACGACGGGCGCGTCGCTTGAACTTGGCGAGCTTGAGGCTTCTTGTTCGACTGGCGGGGCAGTGACAGGGGCTTCCGTTTGGTATCAATGGACAGCAGACGCAAACGCTCCCTTAGTGGTGGACACCGTAGGTAGCAAGTTCGACACGGTCATAACGGTTTACGAAGGGCTGGCTGAGATCGCTTGCAATGACGACTCTGCCCCGGGTGTTTTGCAGTCCAAGTTGAAGTTCAGTGCCGCGCTGGGTACGCAATACCATCTACGAATAGCAGGGTACGAAGGCGCGCAGGGTTATCTCAAGTTGAGTGTCGACACCGATCCCATGGCGTTCGACGCGTTCGCGTTGGCGAGGCCGATCGCTAGTCTTCCGTTGTCAACCACCCTCAACTTGTCCAGCGCAACAGCTGAACCTGGAGAGCCAATTACATGTAATGGCTACGAGGACCCTTTCAAAACGGTCTGGTTTCGTCTGACCGTTAGTGAACGGACCGGCATTCGCGCCAATACCGACAACGATGTTCTTTTGACAGCCTTCGTGGGAGATAGCCTTGGTTCTCTTAGCTATCTCGCCTGTAACCATGACTCTGGAGTTGTGTTCAAGGCTGAGCCGGGAAAGACCTATTACTTCCAGTTGGCCTTGCATAAGTGGAATCCTGTAGGCGATTTCAAGTTCGACGTCGAAGGATTTGCATCCCCCGCCAATGATGACTTTGCTGATGCGGTTGAACTATCGGGAGTGGGGGCCAAGCACCAGATGTCCACGATCGGGGCGACCAGGGAAGCCGGAGAGACTGACTCTGATTGCGGCAATAGCTCGGCGACGGTGTGGTACAAGATAACTCCAATAACGAGCGAGAGCCTGGTTGTCACGACTCAGGACAGCGACTTCGACACGGTTCTAGATGTCTACACGAACGAATCGGGGTTGTCGCCTCTGGCCTGCAACGACCAAGCCGGAACCGTACGCGATCAGGCAATGGTTGGCTGGTACGCGACTGCCGGCATGACCTACTACATCCGTGCTGGTGGCTGGTATGGCGACACCGGAAATCTTGCGATTGAGATACGAACAGGCGCTACTGTGGAAAATGACCTTCTCGTGTATTCCCAGGTGGGTGTCTCAGCAAGGGAGGATCGCTTCGAGGCGGGCGTGGGAGCATGGAGTTACGTCGGCGGCGGGGGAGTGATAGTGGACAACGATCCCGAAGGCAACCTTCGCACTGATGGTGTTGCCTGCGCCTTCGCGCTCGTGATTGGCTTCTGCGCAGGACTGTGAGTTGAGCCATCACAACAAAAGGGGCGACTCTAGATACTAGGGCCTCCGGTTAAACTCGCTGCATGAGCGAACAGACTACAGGCCGCGGCTTGTTGAGACAGGCTAAGTCGGCGGCCACCGGCCTTGATGCTGAAGATGTAAGCAAAATCATCGACAACGAACAGGCGCTAGTTGTTGACGTGCGCGAGGGTGAGGAGTTTCGCGCTGGACATCTGCCGGGCGCCATCCATCTGCCCCGTGGATTCCTTGAGATGCAAGTTGACGAGAAACTCCCAGATCGCGACGGTCCCGTAGTGCTTTACTGCGGCAGCGGAAACCGGTCAGCCCTTGCGGCCAGGACTATGCAGGAATTGGGTTATACGGATGTGCGCCACCTGCTTGGGGGGTTTTCGGGGTGGCGTGATAAAGGCTTTCCGGTCGCGGTTCCAAGGCAATGGTCCCCAGAGCAACTCGATCGATATTCACGCCATTTCGTACTTCCCGAGGTCGGGGAGGCCGGACAGCAAAAGATCTCCGACGCGCGTGTCCTAGTGGTGGGGGCAGGCGGGTTAGGTTCTCCGGCCCTTTATTATCTGGGGGCCGCTGGAGTTGGCAGCATAGGTATCGTCGATTTCGATGCGGTCGAGCGCAACAATCTACAGCGTCAGATCATCCACTCGACGTCGAGCCTGGGAATCAACAAGGCAGCCAGCGCCGAGGCAACGATCAAGGCCCTCAATCCCGATGTCCAGGTCACCGCGTGGACTGACAGGATCACAGAAGAAAACGCTGCCGGTATCGTGGAAGGGTTCGATGTCCTCATCGACGCGAGCGATAATTTTGCAACGCGTTATCTACTGAACGAAACTGCGTTCAAGCAAGAGAAGCCGTACATCTATGGCTCCATCTTTCGATTCGAAGGTTATGCGAGCGTTTTCTGGCCAGCCAAAGGAGGCCCGTGTTATCGGTGCCTGCATCCAGAAGCGCCACCGCCAGAGTTGGCCCCCACCTGAGGCGAGGCTGGTGTCCTGGGCGTGCTCCCGGGAGTGATCGGTGCCATACAGGCCAACGAGGCCTTAAAGATAGTCGTTGGATACGGCGAGCCATTGGTCGGCAGGCTCCTGACCTTCGACGCGCAAAACACCACGTTCGGTGAACTTAAGTTGAAGCGGTTGCCCGGCTGCCCCACCTGCGGCTGACGAGATCAGGCCTCGTATTTGGTTAGCGCCGGCGTTTGGGTCGGAAGCCTCCGCCGCCTCCCGGTCTGCGTCTTTGCTGACCGGGTTTTAGCTTGCGGCGAACCACGCGCGGTGCCGAGGGGTCTTGACTTGGCAGCGGTTGGCGATTGGCTAGGGAAAGTGCTACCGCGTCGGCGACCTCCTCGCGGATGTCGTCGCTGATCTCCGTCCCCACCATCAATTGAAACAAAACGCTTCGCTCCAACTGCTCGATCGAATCGACGACTTTCGTGCGAACTCCTGTCGAGGTTTTCCACTCGGCGTGGATACGCCCCGAAGGTGGAATTTCGATCTTCAGGTCGGCGTCGCCGAACCTTCCTTGCCATGCAACGGTGTTTGTGCTCAAACAGATACTCCTTAGACCATGCGGACGCTGGCAGCTTGTTCGCCCTTCGGGCCCTGCGTTACTTCGAATTCAACCGCTTGACCTTCTTCAAGGTTGCGGTACCCAGCACCATCGATGGCGCTGAAATGTACGAAGACATCGTCTCCGTCATCGCGTGAGATAAAGCCGTAACCCTTCTCCGCGCTGAACCACTTCACAGTACCGTTAGGCATATGCGATTCCCTCCTTCTTGAGGCGAAACATGTTGGAAGAGGGAACTGCTGGTACTGCCATGAAGCATGAAGCTTCCGTGCCCTCGAAATTAAACTGTACCATCCACCGGCGAAGGGTGAAGCCGACCGAAGTAAAGGGCTAACGCTGCGGTTGTCAGATGCAAGACTGAACCGGCCACGCTGCTGCCTATCAGGTCTGCGACGGATCCGATCGACGCGACCTCCAGGATGCCGATCAACAAGAACACGACACCGACGAAGGTCGAAACCGTCCGAGCTGTGGCTTGGGTTTGGGTAGCGGCCCAAAGTGCCGCCCCTACTCCGAGGTGAATGATGTTGCTGATAACGGTCACCTCAAGCACGCCAAGCAGGTCGTTGGGAGTCGAAGAAGCGGTGCCCCCTAGTGCCCCGAATAGCCCGATCACACCTAGGAATATGTAGAAGGCGCCAGCTGCTCGGACAAATCTTTGAACTTTGGTCATCGGTCTCCTCCTAAGTTAGGGATTATCCCCCGGACCGCCTAGCGCGGGCAGAGCGCGAGCTCCTGGTAACCACAAGGTAAAGGCCGCCACGAGCAGCGACGCGACGAACATCACTCCGAAGGCCCGGGACATGTTCGCCCGATTTGCCTGTTCAGCGAGAAGGACTCCGGCCAGGGTTGCACCTATCGATCCACCGATGTACCTCGATGAGTAGTAGATGCCAGCTGCCATGCCTGTGCGCGATGCGTGAGCCGATTCGAGCGCCGATGCCTGTCGCGGCGTCCCGCTCAGTCCGAAGCCGATTCCTACTAGACAAAGACAGCCCGCTATCACGATCAGTGTGGCGTCTTCGGAAAACAAAGAGAGCAGACCCATCCCTGCGGCCATTGAAAGACTGCCAGCAACTGCAGGAGTTCTCCGCCCGACTCGGTCCGAAAACCTGCCCGAGAAAGGTGCTATTGCTCCTCCCACTGCCGAAAGACCGAGGAGGACGAACCCTGTCATCAGGGCCGATCCGAACAAAAGGTTTTGGATGAAGATCGGTACTAGGAAGAAAGTAGCGTGCAGGATCAGGGTCGCGCCGAAAACCCCCACGACCGCAGCCGAGAACCCCTTCTGCTTGAAGAGAGACAGAGGCAGCGCGGGGTCAGCGGCTCGCGACTCCCGCAACACAAAAAGTCCGAGGGCAACCAGACTCACCAAGATCTGCCATCCTGCGGTCTTGCCGTGTCCCAGACGCTGCAATCCAGAGACAAAACCACCGAGAAAGATGGCCAGAAAGACTAACCCTGCGATGTCCATCGGGGGATTAGTTTTTCGGATACTCGACTCAGCTAGTTGCTTTCGGACCGTGACTATCGCAAGCGCACCGATCGGCAGGGCAACCAGGAACAACGAGCGCCATCCCAGTCCGCTGACGAAAAGGCCGCCGACGAAAGGGCCGGCGGCCACGC
>JBDSRR010000093.1:0-9107 GCA_039929185.1 Actinomycetota bacterium | reverse complement strand
GGGGTGAACAAATTGAGAAAGGACGACAAAGGCTGGACAAGGTCCCGCGCCAACTGTCTGGCCATTTCGAGCAAGTTGGGATCGAACGCTGGACCTACTCCGCTTACCGAGGCGACCAGGGACAGATCTGAGTCGTCGTGACCCTCACCGACAAGACCCCCTGGGCTGGAAGATTCTGTGAGACGCGCCTCCACGGGGGGGCGAAGATCTACGACCCAGCCGCGGACCCTTCTGTTGCGCAGAGGAACCCTAACTACGGAGCCGACTCGGACCCGGTCCAAGTGCTTATCAGGGACTCGGTACGACAGAGGACGATCAAGACCTCTGACTCGAAGATCGACGATTACATCTGCGATCAAAGATCGCGAGCTAGCTTTGCAAACTCCTCAGCTTTGTCGGTGACCTCCCATGGAAACCCGTCCTCGGCCGGACGGCCAAAATGCCCGTACGCACTCGTGGCCTTATAGATGGGCCTGCGAAGGTCGAGGTTTTGGATTATCGCCGCAGGACGAAAATCAAAGAAGTCGCTGACAAGGTCTTCTAACTTCTGCGGATCCACCTTCGCCGTGCCCCGATCATCGATGTTGACAGACACCGGCCTGGCAACCCCGATGGCATAGGCGATACGCACTTCGCACAGATCAACAACGCCGGAAGCAACGATGTTCTTCGCAACGTATCTGGCGAAATAGGCACCGGACCTATCGACCTTCGTTGGATCCTTGCCAGAAAAACATCCGCCTCCTTGACTGCACATGCCTCCGTAGGAGTCGACGATTATCTTGCGGCCGGTAAGACCCGTGTCTGCAAGGGGACCACCGATCTCGAAACGCCCCGTGGGATTAACCAAGAAGCGGATGTTGTCAGACCAAAGGGCCTCGGGCACCATGGGCTTAACAACATGTTCCATCAAGTCTGGCTTGAGCAGAGTTTCGATGTCGACATCGTGAGCGTGCTGTGACGAGATCAATATCGTGTCGATGCTTACGGGTCTATTGCCCTCGTAAGCGATGGTGACCTGAGTCTTACCATCGGGACCCAGATAGGGCAGTTCCCCCGACTTTCGCTTCGCTGCCATCTGCCCCGCTAAACGATGCGCCAGCCAGATGGGAGTGGGCATCAGTTCAGTATCAAAGTCTTCACGTTCGTTCGACGCATAACCAAACATCATGCCCTGGTCACCTGCACCGACCTTGTTCATCTGATCGTCACCGACCTCGCCGGAGCGTTGTTCAAATGCATGATCAACACCCATGGCGATGTCCGCGGACTGTTCTTGGATAGCCGCTTGGACCCCGCACGTCAAGCCATCGAACCCCCATCGGCTGCCTTCATAACCAACCTCACGTACGGTCTGACGGGCAACCTTATTTATATCGACATAGGTGTCGGTTGTTATTTCGCCAGCGATCATGACAAGGCCCGTTGTGACTAGGGTCTCGCACGCGACTCGGCCCTGTGGGTCGTCGGCCAAGATCGTATCCAAGATGGCGTCGGAAATGCGATCGGCCAGTTTATCTGGGTGTCCCTCGGTTACAGACTCCGAAGTGAACAAGTAACGCCTAGTCATTGGGGCTCCTTTTTTTTAGAACGAATCATACAAGCAGTGCAACCCGGTCCAAGATCGTGCGAGCAAGCTGACGTTTACTCATGAGAGGCAATTCGTCGGCTCGCTCTTTGTCGACGATAACGGCACGATTGGTTGAAACGTCGAATCCAGAGTCTAATACCCCCACAAGATTGCCTACGATGAGATCGACCCCTTTAGCAACAAGTTTCGCGCGGGCGTTTGCGATGAGATCGTCGGTTTCGGCACAAAAACCGACCAGAACTTGCCCAGCGTGACGGATCTTTTCAAGACCAACAAGGATGTCTAGCGTTGGTTCAAGCAGGATTTCTGGGGGCCCCGATGACTTCTTGAGTTTGTGTTCAGCCTGAACTCGCACAGACCAGTCCGCTACCGCTGCCGCCATGATGACGACTTGCGCCTCAGCCGAGACCGACAAGACGGCGAGACTCATCTCAGCCGCGGTAACTACCTTTACCACTTCGGCACCTTCAGGAAGAGGCAGATGAGTGGGGCCAACAACGAGAGTAACCTTCGCCCCCCTTCGAAGGGCTTCGTGGCAGATCTCGATCCCCATCAGGCCTGATGAACGATTCCCGATATATCGGACCGCGTCGATGGGTTCACGGGTGCCTCCCGCTGTAACCAACAAACGAACACCTTCGAGCGAGGCACCACATTCGCATTCTTCTGCGACAGCCTGGAGGATGTCGTCAACATCACTGAGTCTGCCCATTCCTTCATCGGGCCCGGCTAAGGCACCGGCAACCGGCCCGATGAAACGCACTCCGCGACCAGCAAGAGTTGTGATGTTTTCTCGAGTGGATGCGTTCTGCCACATCTCTGTATGCATCGCCGGTGCCATCACGATCTGGCCCTTCGCCGAAAGCAGCAGGGCAGTCATCAAGTCGCCAGAAAGACCTTGAGCGTGTCTTGCGATTATGTTCGCTGTGGCCGGAGCAATCACGACCAGGTCTGCGGTTCGTCCAAGATCGGTATGCGGTATCTGACTGGGGGCGCTCTCAGGGAAGAGTTCAGTACGAACAGGATTTCCCGTGAGCGTCGAGAAGGTTATCGGGCCCACGAAGTTCATTGCGGATGGAGTCATCACCACATGAACGTCAGCACCCGCTTTGGTTAGTCGTCTTGCTACTTCGACAACTTTGTATGCGGCAATCCCACCACAGACACCGAGGGCGATCTTCTTGCCGTCGACCGCTTCAAGATTCATCTGGCCATCTGGGAGAGGTTTACTTGACCCGCGACTCGACCTCGGGAGGCCTGATGAAGCCGAATTTGTCTTCGCTGATCTCTTGCAGGGCTACTGAAAGTGCCTTGGCGTTTTCACCAAGGCTGGAGATCTGCGGAGGCACGAAATCGCGGATACCTTCGCCCAGTTGAGAGTAATAAGCGTTGATCTGTCGGGCTCGCTTGGCAGCAAGAACGACGAGGGTATACCGGCTGTCAACTTTTTCGGACAGAGTTTCTATCTTGGGATATATCACGATTTCTCCTTCGGGCGGTCTATCAAAAGTAACACCTCTTGGACTGCGGCATCGACATCGACGTTCACAACGACCCCATCGAAGAGCTGCTTCTTACGCAATTCGTCATAGGCGGCAGCGATCCTGCGCTCTACGACTTCGTCATCTTCGGTCCGTCGCCTGCGCAATCGCTCCTCTAGAATCTGCATCGAAGGTGCCTCGATGAATATCAGGGCGGCCTCCGGCATCTGCGCTTTAACCTGTGACGCTCCCTGAACGTCAATCTCAAGGATCACGTCATGGCCCTCGGCCAAGAGGTCTTCGATCTGCGGTCGGGGAGTTCCATAGAGGTTGCCATGAACCTCGGCCCATTCCAGTAATTCCCCACGATCGCGCCGCCCCAAGAAGTCGCTCATGGAGATGAAGCTGTAATGAACACCCTCTTTTTCCAAAGGTCGTGCTGGGCGCGTGGTGCACGACACGGACAGTTTTATGCGCGGCCTCAGGCCAAGGATCCCCTGGACGATGGTGCCCTTTCCTGCTCCAGAGGGCCCTGAAATTATGAATAGTCGTGAATTAGATATTTTGGGTGAACTCCTTTAGAAGCGAATCTATCTGTCGTTGCCCAAGTCCGCGCATACGGCGCGTACCCGAGATTTCCAAACGTTCCATCAATCTTTGAGCTCGGGCAGGACCTATGCCAGGCATTGCTTCTAGGACTGCGGCGACTCTCATCCTACCGACCATGTCGTTGGAAGTTTGGACCAATACCTCCGACAGGCTGACTTTGCCAGTACGCAGATCTTGCTTGAGGTCAGCGCGCTTACGCCGCGCATCCACTGCTTTGACTAATGCAACTCGTCGCTGTTCTTCTGACAGCTTTGGCGGCAAGGGGGCGTTGGACACGTTTCGCATTATAGGTACAACCAGCCGGATGGCCGCTTCATGAAGAAAACTTTAACTCTTTTGTTCCTGAAAGCAGGAGAATCGGACATCCGCGTCGAAGTAGCTTGGGATGCGAATTAGGATCCTTGGGAGCTTACTAGCGCTCATGCTCATGGGCGCCCTGGTCCCGGTTTCTGCCGCAGGCGAAGCGAAACGGATCGGGTACCAGGGCTTTTCAACTTCAACCGAAGGATGGACCCCCGAAGGCTCCGGGGGGTCAATCACCCGGGAAACTGGTGAAGCCGGGGCGGCACCAAACCTTCGAGTGTCCTCTACCTCCAACACCTTTCTCGCGCGCTCGCCCGCCGTAGGGAGCAACGTTGGCCGGTTCGTCTGGCATTTCCGCACATCATCGAGTACCGCTTCTGCCATCGTCATGGGGGGCCGCGGACCGAACGACGAAAAGGTCTTTGATGTCTCAACCGCGTCAGGCTCCGTCTACTCCGGCTCCGGAGCTGGTCACCGCTATGGGGTCCCTGGCGGAACGTCATGGCATCGACTCGATGTCGTGTTGAAAGAGGGCGGTTACCAAATAACTCTTGACGGAGGCGAAACGCACACGGTCGTCCCTACGAATAACGTTCCGATCCACAGTTTCATCGTTGCTCCGAGGTCGGCAGCAACGGTTTACATCGACAACATCTCGCTCTGGAACTCCAGTGATCCTTTAGAGACAGCTTTCATCAACGAAGACCCACGATTTCTCACAGTTTCTAGTGGTCTGCAATGCCCAGGAACCATTACGAATTGTTTTGGCGGAGGCGTTCGGACAGTAAATGACTCCTTCTTCCTCGACAAAGGGGCCGCCTTCATATCTGGGAGCGGCAACCCACTTACAAGGCAATTCATAACGTGGTCAATCGCGGACTTAGCTCCCCAGTGGGAAACGAACTTGGGGTTTTTGAACGCCAACAGCGTCTTCTTACCGGACCACATGGCTGTGCTGGCAGGACTGAGTGAAGTCGATTCATCGCCCCTGTGGGCCTTAACGCTAGCGCCCGGCGTTCATCCGAATCCTCCGAACTCATTGTTCATGTACTTCGTGGATGCTCAAGGCAACGCGACGCCACTCCTTGGCGAGATCAACGCGGGCCTCTTCTACGACCTTCGAGTCGTGGCCGACGAAGACGCTTCCAAACTCGATGTTTGGGTGGGTAGCCAGAATGTGGGGGCGATTACCGATGCGTCAATCAACGGGACATCACGTCTCGCCATCGGCGACGTCTATACGGGACCTGGAACTTACGTCGCGACCGGCCTAACACTGCCTGCCCCGACTGGATATGGGGAGATGCATTTCGATGACATCGAGTCGTCATCGCTCTAGTCATCGCTCTAGCCGAGGTGACGGCTTCCTGGGGAATCGGTTGGTAGACCCGCGGAGCATAGAGGACAGTCATCTGGTGCCCAGGACTCAGCTTTGAGTTGGGCCAGGTGATTCAGCGGAAGGGGCAGATCGATGCCAGTCGAGCGATCCACTAAACACGCGATCCCCACCAAGCTGTTGGGTTCTACGAGATCGACGACCTCCTTCAGAGATTTGCCGGTGGTGACTACGTCCTCGACCACCAAGACATTCTCAGAAGCACCGATGTGGAAACCACGACGCAAACTCAGGGTTCCATTTTCCCGTTCGGCGAAGATCGAACGGACCCCAAGGGCCAACGCAGTTACGAAACCCAGGATGATGCCACCGATGGCGGGTGCAAGAACAACATCGATGGAACCGGCGGGGGAACCGGCGGCGAATCTCTCGGCGATGGCAGCACCCAGCCGTACCGCAAGTTCAGGATTTTCTAGGGCGCGAAATTTCTCCGCGTAGGTGTCGGAATGTCTACCCGATGACAAAACGAAGTGACCATTGCTGATCGCTCCGACCTGGCGAAGCGCTTCAAGGACCTCGTTCTCGGTCATGCGATCTCTTCGATTAAACGTTCGACGGCTGCTATTGGGTCGGGTGCCTCGGTGACTGGGCGTCCAACTACCAAGTAGTCAGCACCAGCCTTTGAGGCGGCAGCGGGCGTGCTCACGCGGGCTTGGTCTTGAGTAGATTCCCCAAGGGGACGAATGCCAGGCACGACAAGGACAATTCCCTCGCCGACTTCAGCGCGAACTGCGGCCACTTCTTCGGCTGAGCACACTAGGGCCGGGACACCAGCATCGACCGCCAACCTGGCAAGCAGCAGAACTTGGGTTTTTGGATCATCACCTTGACCAACCGATATAAGAGTCTCGGTATCGATACTGGTAAGGACCGTTACTGCGGCGATCAACGGACTGCCCTCTGCGGCCTCGACCGCGGCACTTACCATCTCGGACCCTCCCGATGCGTGAACGGTGGCGAGCCAAACTTTTTGGCGCTTCAACTCCGCTACCGCAAAACGCACTTGATTCGGGATGTCGTGCAATTTCAGATCGCAAAACACCGGAGCATGCTGTGCTATCTCAAGGATAGCTTCTGGTCCATAAGCCGAGAAGAGCGTGAGGCCAACCTTGAAGGCGCTGACCTTGTGTTTTAACTGCGCTGCAAGGTGTTCTGCTTTGGGTAGATCGGGTTGATCTAAGGCGATTATCAAACCAGTCATCCTTCGAGTTTCACCTGTCCTTTCAGGGCGCTCACGCTCCGCAGTCCCCGAGCGCCGAGCCATGCCGACATCTCTTGGTTTATCTCCTGCGTTGCTTTTGGATTTATGAAATTCGCTGTTCCTATCGCCACCGCGGTGGCCCCCACCATGATGAGCTCGATGGCATCTTCATGGGTCATGACCCCCCCCATGCCAATTATGGGGACTTGAGGCAAAGCACGATGCACTTCAAAGACAGCCCTTACAGCGATGGGACGGATAGCTGGCCCTGAAAGGCCTCCGAGCACTCCCGCCAACTTTGGACGTGCCGTTTCGATATCGATGGCCATGCCAACCACCGTATTGATAAGACTCAAGCCATGGGCACCTGCCTCGACAGCAGCTTCTGCGATCTCAACGATGTTCGTCACGTTGGGAGAGAGTTTTGCGAACACCGGCACCGACACCGAGCGCTGAACTGCCCCGATGACCGATGCCGTAGCCCGCGGATCATGAGCGAACATGTTGTTGCGATCTTCAAGGTTAGGACAAGAGATATTCACTTCAATCGCCGCTACTCCTTCGGCTCTGCGAAGTCTGTCGGCCACCTGAATGAACTCGCCAACCGTATTGCCAGCGATGCTAGCGATAACCGGGACATCTTGTTGGAGCAGCCAAGGCAAGTCGACCGCGAGGAAATGTTCCACACCTTTGTTTTGAAGACCGATGGCATTCAACATCCCCGATGGAGTCTCGGCCATGCGTGGTGTTGGTTTTCCGGGCCAAGGTTCTACCGTCATCGATTTGACGACCACAGCACCTATCGAGTTGAGGTCGATGAATTCAGAGATTTCACGCCCTGAAGCGAAACAGCCGGAGGCAGTAACTATAGGACTACGGAGTTTTATCCCTGCCAGATCAACGCTCATATCAACCGCCATCGTTCAGTTCCCCGCAGGTACTGGTCGGGCATGCACCTTGGGCGCGTAGGCATCCCAAGAGATCCTTGCCCCATTGAATATGGGGCCATCAACGCATGTGCGAACGTGCATGACTTCTGTCCCCTCTTTATTCCATACTGGCTGAACGCACGTCATGCAGATGCCAATACCGCAACCCATCAAGGCTTCCATGGCCACTTGCACGGGGATGCGGTGCCGAGTTCCCACAGCGGTGACTGCCGCCAACATCGCGTTCGGTCCGCACGCGTAGATCACCTCGGTTCCACATTTGCTGATCATCTCGGGCAAAACGTCGGTTACGAAACCCCGCGTTCCCTCGCTACCATCTTCGGTTGTAAACATAGCCATCGCGCCAAGCCTCTTAGCATCTATGGAATTGACTAAGCGACTTGCGGTGGCGGCACCCCACAAAGTATCCACACGCTTATCTATTGCTCGCAATTCCTCCGCCAGGAAGAACAACGGGACGGCCCCGACTCCGCCGCCAACCAACAAGCAGGATTTCTGACGCGTTGGCATGGTGAAGGGTCTTCCAATAGGGCCAACAACATCGATCAGATCGTGCGGCCTTAAAGCGGCCAACGCCGCCGTTCCACCGCCTCGTACATCGAACACGACTTCGATGGTTGCCGCCCAATCACCACGGCGATTGACCCTATAGATAGAAAATGGACGTCGTAAGATGAAGTGCTTGTCGGCGGCTGGCCTAAGGTTTACGAACTGACCAGGCTTAGCGGCCTCAGCGATCTCGGGGGCCACGATCGACAATAGGTGATACTCATCGCCGAGTTTGCGATGGGAAAGGATTTCGGCTGTTTGTTGTATCACTGTAGATATTCCTGCAAACTGCGTACCTCGAAGCCTCCACCACGCATCGACTCGATGCCCTGAACTGCGGCTTGCACGCCCGCCAGGGTTGTTATACATGGGACATCACGCAGAACCGAGGCCGTACGTATGTAATATCCATCGGATCGGGCGCCGCGACCGAACGGAGTGTTTATAACCAGGTCCACTTCGCCATTTTCGATGCTCTCGACGATGTTGCCTTTACCTTCAGAGTGTTTCCGAACAGCCTTTGCCGGCACCCCTGCTTTGTTCAAAACATCGGCCGTACCCTCGGTGGCGAGTATCTCGAAACCGAGTTCTGCCAGGCGCTTTGCCGGAAATACGATCGCGCGCTTGTCGCGGTCGGCAACTGAGATGAAGACCGTCCCCTTGGGAGGAAGGGACCATCCCGCCGCCGTCTGCGATTTCGCGAATGCCCATCCCAGGTCGCGATCGAGCCCCATCACCTCACCCGTTGACTTCATTTCAGGGCCAAGGATCGTGTCGACCCCGGGGAATCGAGCAAACGGAAGTACCGCCTCTTTAACCGCGACGTGTTTTAACGAATCAAGGGGCCACCAGGGCCCCTCCTGCGGTTTTGGAGGTAGCAGATCCATGTTAATGAGTCGCTCGCCCAACATCGCCCTAACAGCGATCTTTGCCAACGGAACCCCTGTCACCTTTCCAACGAATGGAACCGTTCGTGAGGCACGCGGATTGACCTCGATGCAATAGACGTCCTCATCTTTGATGGCGA
>JBDSRR010000092.1:0-5405 GCA_039929185.1 Actinomycetota bacterium | reverse complement strand
CTGGTGGAACTCATGGCCCCGACACCCGCTTGGTTCACATCTGAGTTGCAGGGGCTGGTCAAGGCCAACGGCGTCGCCGCTGCGCCCGCCGACGCCCCATTGCCGGGAGAAGTAGGTATCCGTCCCGGTTCATGGATGCTCTCGCCGAATTGGTGCACGATGAACTACGTCTTTCAGAATGGCAGCCGCCTGGGGATCGGGACTGCTGGCCACTGCGCTAAGAACGGCGACAACGTCGTTCTGTTGACGGTCGCCCCCGGTGGTGCGAACCCAGTACTCGTTGATATCGGATCGGTCATAGTCAGCCACAACGGCGGGATCGGCAACGACTTCGCACTGATCGAGATCCGTCCCGAGCTTCACCCGTGGGTCTTCCCGACCATCGCCGAGATCGGTGGCCCTTGTGGTATCTACACCGGCGAGGGTCTGGTTTCGGTTCCTAACCCCATCGGCACGGGCCGTGGCGAACTGGTTCCCAGTACGTTGGAGCTTGGTGACACCGTTTATCACTACGGTCACGGTGTTGGGATGGGGACCGGCGGTACTGCACGAGCAGGAGCAGCCTTGGCCTGGTATCCGGACAGCTTCACGTGGGCCGGAGCACTTTATGGAGGAGACTCCGGAAGTGCCGTCCGCATCCAAGACTTGAAGGCGGCGGGCAACCTTACGCACGGCCTTGCTGACGGAACCACAGGACTCGTACCTCTGGGTCTCGGTTACGGCACCAGGATCACGAAGATCCTGTCGATGATCAGCTCCTGGAGTCTCGTCAACAGCTTCGCGGTCAATGGTGCAACGCCGGTGATGGCCTGCCCACCAGGAACTCCCCCTACCACCGGCGGCGGCGGAGGCACCGGCGGCGGCGGCCCTGGCAAGGGCGGCGGCAAGGCATCTCGCTGAATATCTGCCTGAATATCTGCCTGAATATCTGATTGGGGTTATGCCACCCCGGTCCTTTGAAAGTGCCCCTATCGGAACGTCGCTACTCCGAAACCGACCCTGAAGCGCTTACACCAGATGACTGCGTTACGGTATTTAGCGAGATCGATGTCCGCAGGTACGTTGTAATTCTGGTCTCCGATGTTGCCCTTGAGGCGTCCGAGTTCGACGAAATCCTTCCCGTACTCCTCTCCGCCCGACACGTCGCTGGCCCCCGCAGACAGGTACACCCTTAGGTCAGGACCGTTCGAAGTCTCGAAGTCTATGAAGCTCAGGACGAGCGATCCGTCGGCCGATTCCTTGATGATCGCTCGTCCTTTGGTTTCGTGGTCCAAGGAACGAAAAGTCGCCGAAAGCACGCGCAGATCTGAGGGGGCGAGATCCGTACCGATGTCGGCGGAACCAGCAGAAGGCACTGCCTCGTCGACGCGTTCATCGATAAAGAGTTTGTGCGGCTGAAAGAAGATGACTCCGAAGACGGCTAGCCCGGCAAGCAGTGAGCCAACAGCGGCCGCTGCAAGCGGGCGGGTCTTCAGCAAGGTGATCAATCGCGATCGCATCGGTTAGAGATTACCCCCGATGCCGGTTAAGTCGGATAGGGCAGTGCCCCGATATGCTTAGGCTGTGGCGATCAGGATCATCCTTGCAGAAGACGGATATTTGATCCGCGAAGGTTTGGTGGCCGTACTCTCGAAGGTCCAGGACTTGGAGCTAGTCGCCGTGTGCGAAGATTTCGACACCCTTCTAGCCGCGGTCGATACCAACAGTTGTGACATCGTGATCACAGACATCCGCATGCCTCCAAGCGGAACGAACGAAGGGATAGTCGCCGCGGCCCGCCTCCGTGAATCGCATCCCGATCTCGGAGTCCTCGTGTTGACCCAGTTCCCCGACGCTGAATATGCACTGGCGTTGTTTGAACAAGACGCTCACAGGCGGGGCTTCTTACTCAAGGAGCGCATCTCGGACCCAGAGCGACTCGTCTCAGCGATCAGAGAAGTTGCCGCGGGAGGTTCGGTTGTCGATCCCAAGGTGGTCGACTCTTTGGTCCGCGCCCGAACTGGTCAACGCGGCTCCACACTCGACCGCCTCACCCCCCGCGAGCGCGAAGTCTTGTCGGAGATGGCCCAAGGAGCCAACAACAACACGATCGCTCGCTCGCTCGTGCTTTCCGAAAAGGCGATAGAGAAGCACATCAATTCCATCTTTTCAAAGCTCGGGCTTTCGGAGGAGGCCGATGTAAACAAACGGGTGAAGGCGGTGTTGATGTTGTTGTCAGAGCCCGGATAACTTTCCCGGACAGATTCAAGCCCGGACAGATTCAAGACCCGGCAGATTCAGGTCAAGGGCAGTTTTCCCTCCATGGAGGTACCTCCCGATGTGCCCGCGCCGATCTTAAGAGTGCCTCCAAGCGCCTCCACACGGTCCGACATGTTTTGAAGTCCGCCTAATCGCGGGGTTGATGGCTGATCGAAACCAACACCGTCATCGGCCACGGTGAAGATGAGAGCACCGTCCTGCTGTTTCAGTGATAGCTCGATCGAAGTGGCCTGTGAATGTTTGATCGCGTTCTGGATCGCTTCGACGCAGCAGAAATACGCCGCGGCTTCCACCTCTTGCGGGGCCCGGGTCTTCATATCGTCGACCACGAGCGTTACCGGGATCCTCGATCGGCGCGCTACTCCCTTAAGTGCGGCCGCGAGACCGAGATCGACCAGGATGGATGGGAAGAGGCCGCGTGCGATGCCCCTCAACTCCTCAGTGGCTTCCTCTACGTCGGCTCCCAGTTCTTCTACGAAACTCGCAGCTGCATCTGGGTCCTGCCGCACCAGCTCGGAGAGTTCCCGCAGCTTCGCCGACACCGAAAGCAGCCGAGCCTGCGCTCCGTCATGCAGATCTCGCTCGAGACGTCTGCGTTCATCTTGCGCGACCGATGCCATCCTTTGACGCGAAGCGCTTATCTCCTTGGCCTGACTCGAAACCTGCTCAACTTTGGCTGTCAGATCTTCCGCTAGTTGGGCGTTGCTCATCAAGAGTCCAGCCTGCGCCGCAACCTCCTCGACGAGACTCTGCTCATCGGGTCTGAACGAATTGCGCGCCGGGAGCGCGATCCGGATCCGCCCGAGCCGCTCACCGTTGTGCTGGATCGAAAGTTCCTGTGCTCCGCGCTCCTCTGCATCGATGTCTGCGCCCACTGACGCCACGACCCTCGATCCTCCTGCCGAGTTCATCCAGATCTCAACCGACCTTGCGCCCAGGCCCTCTGCGAGAAGACGAGCCATCTGCGGAAGCGTCTGGTCGATCGAGTAACTACCGCCGATCTTGGCGGCGAGCTGCGCTAGCACTTCGTAGGGGGAAGCCTTCTTTCCGAATATCAACAGGTTGGCAAGTCGGCGTGCCCTTTCGCGAAGCGGCGAGAACGTGGCCGCTGCCACACCCGCTGCGATAGTCGAGACCAGCAGGTTCGATCTGACTCCGAACACGACCGTCAGAGCCACTACCGCCGTTCCATAGACGACACCGATGACCAAGGCGATCGTTCCATACAACAAAGCCTTGTTTACTACCCGTTCGATGCTCCACAGTTGATGTCGGATGAGTATCGCCGCGAGTCCGATCGGTATGAGCGTATAAAGAAGAGGGAAGCCGGCCACCGCGAGGCTGCGGATGTCCGAAACGATGCCCGCACCCTCCGAACCTTGCAGGGTGCCTACGGCGACTCCGAAAGCAACGACCAGAGTGGTCAGGGCGGTCACCGAGCCCAGCAGCCACAAGAGCGCTCGCGTTCTTCGCTTCTCCGATGGCGTGACTGAGTACCGGTACCTGATGGCCTGGGACGTCGCCCCCGCAAGTGGGATGACGATCCCGAAGAACAAGACGAACCCACCGGGATCTTCTCCGTGGAACAAGGAGACGAACAT
This sequence comes from Actinomycetota bacterium, assembly GCA_039929185.1. Lineage (GTDB taxonomy): Bacteria > Actinomycetota > CADDZG01 > JAHWKV01 > JAHWKV01 > JBDSRR01. The sequence goes on along the minus strand of JBDSRR010000092.1, from coordinate 1,545 downwards.
GTATCCGATCAAACCCAGCACAACTAAACCAAGCCCTCGTAGAACTCTTCTCTCCCACGCGATCTGTTTCCAGGCCGGGACCATGTGACCGTCTGGAAAGATGCGAAGTGCCATGACATACGCGACTCCAGCGATCAAGTGAAAGAGGTCATGGATGTTTCCTGCGAGGTTGGGAACGATCGTTAGCGAGGAGTGGGCCTGTGGATTAAAGACCGCAGCGGTACCTCCCAGTCCAACCGCCAGTAGGCGCGCTGCCCAATCGGTCGGCCTCAGCACCAGAAGCACGACCGCTAGAAGCAAGTTGACAATGCTGAACAGATACTCGCCCAACACTTTTCCCCCAAGCACCTGGGCCCGAGGAGAGAACTTGGGTCGATCGAGTCGGTGCGACAAAGCGGCGGCTCTGCTAAAGACATCTCTTACCGGTGATGCCGTGTGTGGGGAGACAAGATCGGCACTCGAGCCCCCAACCTCGTGCATCCAGTCGTGGACGCGTTGCGAGGATCCTGCGACGGCTGGCATTAGGCCGATCAGAAGCCAAGCCAAAGACGCGAGGAGATACGCCGTGAGCACAGTCATCACGATCGCGTCGATCAGTTGCCTTCTATGACCGGGTCTCATGCCTCTAGCCTCGCTCATGAACGGTTCTTTGAGAGGAGGGTTATCCCTACCCATTTTTGGGGTGTTAGCTCCATCGAACCTCCTATCCCGTGAGGTTATCTTGACCATAGTTCCAAGACGGACACGACAAAAGGAGATGGGATGAACAAGTCACGAAACAAGTTGGTCGTTACGGCAACGATGGCAGGGTTGTCTGCATTGCTGCTGATGAGCGTGCCACAGGGAGCATCCGCAGATGATCCCGGAGTGCGGGCACAACTGCGAGACGCCTCCGGCGTTCTTGTCGGAGCGATGAGGCTGAACGAGGAGGGCGGCAGGGTCTTGATCCGAGGGGCGATCACCAACCTCAATCCGGGCTTCCACGGGTTCCATGTCCACACGACGGGCGCATGCTCGTCGAACTTCCTATCGGCGGGTGGTCACTACAACCCGGGTGCCACCACACACGGTGCGCACGCTGGCGATCTGCCGAGCATCCTGGTCAACTCGGACCGGACCGCCAAGCTGAGTTTCACCACCGACAGCTTTACTATCGCCCAGTTGCTTGCAGGTGATGGTAGCGCCTTCATCGTGCATGCCAACAAGGACAACTTCGCCAACATCCCCGCGACGACGGTAAGCGGAGCCGAGCGTTATCACTCTCACACCGAAAACGTATTCGGACCTGACTCGGCAACGAGGGCAACGGGCGACGCTGGGTCGCGGGTTGCTTGTGGTGTCATCGAAAGTTGAACGACGTGATCAACACCCGGCCCCCCGAGGCGGAAGCCTTCGGGGGGCCGGTGCCTTTCATCTCCCTGGTGTTGTTCGCACTCGGTGGCCTGGTCGTCGGCGTGATCATGACGACGCTGTCGAACTTGTTCGAGAGCGACCTCCCCGGATGGGCCCCCCACGCTGTGAGCCATGCGTCCATGGGAGTGATGT
>JBDSRR010000091.1:0-3039 GCA_039929185.1 Actinomycetota bacterium | reverse complement strand
CATCTCCTTGAGATCGAGGGTGTCGTTGGGATCTTGTCGAACCTGCTAGATGTGGATACCCGATTTCGCCCTGCAGTCGAAGCACTGTTTGGTGCCACGTCATCGGTTGTGGTGGTAAGAAACGCCGATGTAGCTCAGCGAGTATTAGATATCTATGACGAGGGTGTGGCTGTGTTGATGCCACCCGATGGTTCAGTGATCCTCGACCCAGGTGCATCACCTCTCGGTGATCTCGATGCAGTACGCAACATGTTTACCTGCGAATCTGTAAGCGTTGCCTGCGTCCTAGCAGCGCGCAGTCCAACAGCAATCTTCCTAACTGCCGACGGAGCTGTTGTTGCTGGAAATCTTGTCCTTCGAGGATCTGCAGCGGTTGCGCTTAAGGTCGAACAGGAAGAGACGAATGTCGCCGCGGCAGAGTCGCGACTGCAGGAAATCAATACTGAGATTTCCACGGTTCAAACACGCCTTGATGAGGCAAACATGCGCCTCAACTTGGCAGACGCGGCCATCAGTGCAGCCGCTGAGAGACTCTCTAGTTTGGACAGAGACATCCATGCGCTTCGGCGCGAGGCAGACACCGTTGCAGCATCGAAGGTCGAGGTGGATAGGTCGATCGCTTCATTCGAGGCGGCAGCGCAACTTTTGACGTCGGAGATACCACGCCTTGAATCTGAAATAGCCTCGCGTAGCGAAGATCTGGAGCGTTTGCAGGAGGAAGAACTCCGGGCGTCTGTTGCTGACGCTTCGGCTGGTGCAGAACTCGACGAGGCACGCGTTCGTAATGGGATAGCGCGGGAACGAAAACGTATCTTGGAGGACCGAATGGTGGCCCTGGCAGCAGCATTGGCGCACGCTGTCGATTCTGCGTCGGGTGTGCAGGGGGTTCGGCAGGTATTGGAAAACGCGATCAGTCGTGTTGCATCGATTCAAGAGACGGCGATGATTCTGAGGAGCCAAGCGCAAAGTTGGAGCATTGAGGCGGACGAGATGTTTAACCACTCTCGGGAAGCTCTGCAGCGTTTCGACAGTCAAGTTTCCGACCTTCGCACTGATCGTGTGGCGTTAGTGGGAGCTCTCGACGACATGCGTGTACGAGCTCGCCAAGAAGATCTGGGTCGCAGTGAACTAAAGATACGTTCGCGAATCTTAGAGGAGCGGATGCGCGAAGAGTGGGCCGTCGATCCAGACATCACTGTGGAGCGGTTCGGGCACCATTGGGAAGTGGATGACCCCTCGCGCATCGAAGAGTTGCAGGGGAGAATCGCCGCTATGGACGACGAGGTCATTCGCCGTCGTCATGCGAAGTTGGAGCGCGATCTTGCCGAGATGGGCAGGGTGAATCCGTTGGCCGCCCAAGAGTTCGAGGCCCTCACGGCGCGAGAAGAATTTTTGGCGTCGCAGATGGCCGACGTAAGGGCTTCCCGTCGTGACTTGTTCAAGATAGTCGCGTCTGTGGACGAGCAGATCAAGGAGTTGTTTGCAACCGCTTTTGAAGACGTAGCTCGCGAGTACGAAAGGTTATTTGCGATGTTGTTTCCTGGGGGCCAGGGACGACTGCGCCTCACTGACCCGTCCGACATGTTGTCAACGGGCGTTGAGGTTGAGGCAAGGCCTGGCGGTAAGAATCTAAAGCGCCTTTCTTTGCTGTCCGGAGGGGAACGCGCTTTGTCTGCCCTTGCAGTACTCTTTGCGATCTTTCGCGCTCGACCGTCCCCTTTCTATGTTTTGGATGAAGTCGAGGCGGCCCTCGATGACGTGAACCTTCACCGGTTCCTGGGCCTGCTGAAGGAATTCAGGCAATCGTCGCAGTTGCTGGTAGTTAGCCATCAAAAACGGACGATGGAGATCGCCGACGTCCTTTATGGTGTTTCCATCAAACCCGACGGTGCATCGCGGGTGATTTCCGAAAAACTAGCCGAATTTCGCGCTGTGAATACGTCGGAATCTATCTCCGAAGACTCCCTGTGAATCCAGCCCTCATCGTGACTATCTCGGTCGTCATCGCCGTCATCATCCTCATCGGCTTCATCGTTTTGCTGCTAGCTTCGCGACGGGGGGGCCCGACTGAAGCCCTACCGGCCGCCCCGGAAGAAACTCCTCCTGACCTCGAGCCGACTGAGGCCCTACCGGCCGCTCCAGAGCCGGAACCAGCGCTAGCACCTCCGGTTACGCCCAAGGGCCCTTCTCGACTTGCCGAGGGTCTAAGAAAAACCAGGGGGGCCCTTGCCGAGCGACTCTCGGTGCTTACTCGGCGCGAACGACTCGACGATGAGGCCTGGGACGATGTAGAGGAAGCGTTGATCCGAGCCGATGTGGGCATCAAAGCAACCGCAAAGGTTGTCGATGCTTGCAGGCTGCAACATGCGACCCCCTCGACCCTGTACCCACAGTTGCGTGAGCAGATGGTGGCCATCCTGAGCAAGGGTGATCACGAACTGAAACTGCGGGAGCCCGGACCAAGCGTCTGGCTCGTCATCGGAGTGAACGGCGTTGGCAAAACCACGACGATTGCAAAACTTGCCCAAGAGATGCGTAGAGAAGGCAAGACCGTGGTGTTAGCGGCAGCCGATACTTTTCGTGCGGCAGCGATCGATCAGCTGGGAACTTGGGCAGAGCGGATCGGTATCCACATGGTCAGCCATGGCCCCGGCGCCGACCCAGGCGCTGTCGTGTTTGACGCCATCGCTCACGCCAAAGGTCGATCCATCGATCTAGTGATCGTCGACACCGCTGGGCGACTTCACACCAAGTCGAACCTTATGGAAGAGCTCAAGAAGATAGGACGCATCGCCGAGCGCGAGGCTGGAGGAGTCGACGAGGTACTGCTCGTTATTGACGCAACCGTTGGCCAAAACGGGATATCTCAAGCCCGGACATTCGGCGAGGCTATGGGCGTGACCGGGGTCGTTCTCACTAAGCTCGACGGGACGGCTCGCGGTGGCATCGTCATCGCCATACAGCAGGAGTTGGGGATCCCCGTCAAGGCCGTAGGTGTTGGCGAAACGCTCGACGACATCGAACCATTCGTCGTCGAGC
>JBDSRR010000090.1:0-6926 GCA_039929185.1 Actinomycetota bacterium | reverse complement strand
TGCGTTTCGATGATCTTCAACAATTCGTCGCGCGTGCCCAACAATTCCACCATCTCGCGATCTCCAGGAACGAGAATCTTGACTTGAGTTTCAGACAAGGGTCCCCCTGACACCGTCGGAGCAAAGTTCGGTGGCATAAACCTCGACAAGGTTGTCTATGGCGGCGGAAGGTCCATCGAAGCGCACCTTGATGAAATTATCTGTATGTCCAACAAGGTCACCGGAGTCGAGTTTCTCTTCGACAAGCACTTCGTGCACCTTGTCCAATTGGTCCGAATGAAACTCAGCTCTTAGTTGATTGCCTAAGGCGATCAAACGCTTGGAGCGAGCCTTTTTCTCGACGTCCGGTATCTGCTCAGCGAAAGAAGCGCTCGGAGTTCCAGGACGTGGCGAGTAGCGGAAGACGTGCAGTTTCATATAACCAACTTCCTCGACCACATCGAGAGTCCTCTGGAACTGCTCCGCGGACTCACCCGGGAAACCCACAATCACATCGGTAGACAACCCAACGCCCGGTATCGAACTCTTAACGCGCTCTACGGCCCCGCGATAATCGGCCATGCGATACGGACGATTCATCCGCTCAAGAACTTCGTCGTCGCCCGATTGCAGGGGGATGTGCAAGAAACGGCAAAGGCGCGCCTCGGTGGCCAAAAGATCGACGATCCGGGGGGTCAGGTGCTGCGACAAGATGGATGACAACCGGATTCGCCAAAGCCCATCGATGGCAAGGAGTCCTTCGAGAAGTTCAACAAGTGCATCATCGGGTCTGTCGATGTCCCAACCATACTTGCCAAGGTGAACTCCCGTTAAGACCAACTCGCGGGCACCCTCGGCCACTTTTGCCTTTGCGCGCTTCAGAAGATCGTCGGTTGGATAGGAATGAAGTGGGCCCCGCGTATAGGGGATTATGCAGAAGGTGCAGAACTCATCGCATCCCGTCTGAACCTTCAGATTCACCCTGCTGCGGTCGGCTCCGGGGAACCCGTGTTTCTTCGATAGGGGAATCACCGTGAGGGGCTTGTAACCAAGTCGTGATGCGATCATCTGTGCAAGACGCTCTTTGTCGTCATTAGTCGCAACCATTCCCACTCCTGGAATCGCGGCGGCTTCTTCGGGCTCTGCAACGGCGTAGCATCCCGCGACAACGACGACAGAATCGGGATGATCCAGAGCGGCGCGAGCCGAAACTTTGCGAGACCCCCTAGTGGCTTCCTGAGTGACGGTGCAGGTGTTGACGACGATGACATCGGGGTCATCGGACTCGGACACCACTTCGAAGCCAAGGCCGAGAAGGTCTTCGGCGATGACATCGGTCTCGGCTTGGTTAAGCCGACAACCGAGCGTCCTGAAAGCGACTTTGGGCATTGGACCCTAGTTTAGGGCCCCAACCTTTATTCTCAGATCGTCGATCTTCGCGTCGAGTGTTTCTGGAGACAGATCCAAGACACTGGCCATGGCCCTAAGGTCATCGCGCCGAATGGTGAGAACGCGGCCGTTGAAGTCGCCGCGCTGCATCTGAACAAAGTTCAGATACCTTTGAATGACCGACTTTTCAGGCGCATTAAGGGCCTCGAGCTTCGCCAGATCGATACTGATCTGACCGGTCGACGGCAAGGACTCATCTGCCGACTTTTCTTCCTCGCCCGCTACCCGCGGAAGAAGTTGGTCGACCCGTATGGAATAGAACGAAGCAAGGCGTTGGAGGCGAGGCACCGAGATACTGCGCTCCCCTCGTTCGTAGGCACCGAGAACCGAAGCCTTGAACTCCTTCACCGACGCCTTCTCGACGTCGTGAAGGGAGAACCCCTTCTGGATGCGGATGTTGCGAAGGCGTTCCCCCACTGACTGTGCATAGGTCATTTTCAAAGCTCCCATATTTCCGCGGTCTGATTTTCGACCACATACAGTGGCCATCCTACCTGATTTCGTCGGAGTCTTTCCCGATTTACCCTAGAGCCCCATAAAAAAAGAGCACCAAAGAGGCACAAACGATGGCTGCCGTCTCAGTGCGCAGTATATGGGGGCCGAGCAGCACCTGTTTGGCACCGCTGGCAACGAACCGGTCGACCTCGCTGTCAGTGAATCCGCCCTCTGGCCCGACGATCAAAGAAATGGTCGGCGGCTCATCCTTGGGAAGCGCCTGCCGCAAGGGAATATCGGAGCCCTCATGTGCAACAAGGCACAGATGACCATCGGACCCTTGGAAGGTTGGCGGCCCCAGTTCTACCTCGGGCAGCCATGTTCGTCGGCTTTGCTTCGCAGCTTGCAGAGCTATCAACTGAAGCCTTTCGATGTTTCTCGCCGCGCTGCGTTCGTCCCATCTGACAGCGGCACGCTCGGCCTTAAACAAAACGATGCGCTCGACCCCAACCTCGACCAATTTCTGAACGATCGAGTCGGGTTTAGAGCCCTTGGGCAGCGCCTGAAAAACGGTGAGGCGCGGCGAGGGACGCTCGACGTAAGTACTCGACACCCTGCGCACTTCGACGACCACATCCTTAATGCTGACGATTTCACAACGATGAACCGAGCCCCGGCCGTCGCAAACCGTCACGCCATCGCCAACCTTCGCACGTCTGACCACCGACAGATGACGGGCATCGGCCCCCTCGATCAGGATGTTTTCACCAACTATCTCCGTGGCGAAAAAAAAGGGGGAGTGGTCCACGTCCTAGGAGCGGAAGGCGCTCTTGATTTTCCCCATGATCGTATCGTCGCCAACGTCTGCAACTTGCTCGCCACGCATCTCGGCGAAGCGGCGCAGCAACTCTTCTTCTTCCGGCGAAAGCCGTGTTGGCACTTCAACGACCGTCTCGAAGAGGAAATCGCCCCTGCCTACTCCGTGAAGATGCGGAATGCCATGACCCTTCAACCGCAAGATCTTGCCTGAACTAGTTCCCGGAGCGATGCGCAGTTCCTCGATGCCGTCAAATGTCTCGACCTCGACGACCGCACCGAGGACCGCTTTCGTGAACGCGACCGGCAAAATTTTTATCAGGTCGTCTTCATGGCGCTCGACCCCCTGTTCGGCCAGGACTCTCAGTTGAACGAAAAGGTCACCGGCACCGCCGCCTCGCACACCCGTATCGCCGAACCCTCTCTTGCGGATCTGCATACCGTCTTCAACACCAGCAGGAATTTCGACCTCGATCGTGTCCTCAACGGCCAAGCGTCCAACACCACGACACTCGTCGCACGGCGAAGAGATCTCTTCACCAGCCCCGCGGCATTGCGGACAGGTGGATGCAGTCATCACGTTGCCCAGGAAACTACGTTGGACCCTGCGAACAGCTCCCGTGCCCCCGCACTGTCCGCAAGTCGAAGCGTAAGTTCCGGGGCGCGCACCCGAACCTGAGCAGGTGTTGCAGTCGCCCAATCGAGCAACATTGACCGTTGCGACCCTTCCCTTGACAACTTCCTCAAGGCTCATGGTTACCGCGACGGCCCGGTCGCTTCCCCGCTGAGCAACGGTTCGATCTGAACGAAATGAGTCGCCACCGAAAAACGAGGAGAAGATATCGAATGCATCAAAGCCTCCACTGGGCCCAGTTGGTCCAGCAGGGCCGAATGTGTCGTAGCTGCGACGCTTTTCGGCATCAGAAAGCACCGAATAGGCTTCGGCCACCTCTTTGAACCTGTTGGTCGAGGATGGATCAGCGCCCGCGTCCGATTGCCCGGGGTTGGCATCGGGATGATGGCGTCGAGCCAAGTCGCGATAAGCCTTCTTAATCTGCTGATCGGTTGCATCGCGCGGGATTCCAAGTACCTCGTAGTAATCAGCCATTTTTTTCTTCCGACGGGTCGAGCAAGCGATTCAAAGACCTGGCAACCGCCTCGACTGCCGAGATGGTGTGTGGATAATCCATTCGCGTTGGCCCGATGACGCCAAGAGTGCCCTGCCTGTCATCGCCCAGATCGTAAGGTGCAAAGATGACTGCGCAGGAGTGCATCTTTTCGACCGGGACTTCGTGTCCGATGAAAACCAGAACCGTACCGGCACTGCGGGCGACTTCTAGCAATTCAGACACGATCGACGGTCGCTCGATAGCACCAACGACTCCTTGAGCCGTCGCCAGATCGCCAAACTTATCGGGGGACAATATGTTGGCGGTACCTCCTCGAAAAACGCGTTGCTGAGACCGATCGGCGACCATCTTTGCGATAGCGCTGGCAATAGCCTTATGCCGTCCGTCCGGGCGAGACTCGATAGTCATGGCAAGATCCTCGAATGCGACGCCCTTCAGGCGATCGCTCAACTCGCGGGTCAAAAGGTCAAGGTCAGGGTCGGGTTCGGTCTCGGCGGAAGGTTCGAGTTCCACTATGCCTTGCTCGACAACCCCCGTATCTGCGATCAACAAGATCGTGATCCTGCCGTCGGACCGTGCCAGAAGTTCGAGCCGCTGCAGGCGGTGCTTGATGCTCGGTGGCGCTGAAACGACCGCAGTCGCATCGGTCACTTCCGACAGAAGTTGCGAGGTTGAAGCAAGGGCTTCCTCAAGGTCACTGAACGGGTTGCGGAAGGCACCATCGATGACGTCACGCTCGCGCCGGGGCAGATCTGGCCAATGGGCTGATGGCCAGTTGTCGACGAACCAGCGGTAACCTAGGTCAGTGGGCACTCGGCCCGCCGATGTGAACGGTTGATGTATGAAGCCAAGATCTTCAAGGACACCCATATCGTTGCGGATGGTGGCTGCCGAAACTTGAAGACGGTTACGTTCGGTAACAGCCTTCGACCCTACCGGCTGACCAGTTCGCACGTACTCGCGCACGATCGCACGCAGCACAGCGGCTTTGCGTTTATCCAGAGCAGGCGCAGTAGTAGGACGGGGCACATTTAAGGTTAGCACTCGGTTATGTCGAGTGCTAAGACTCAGGTGCCATCAGGCCATCAGGCCATCAGGCCATAAGGGCTCGGGCAAGGACATTGCCTACGAAACGCCCGTTCTCATTGATGCGGATGGTTCGATCGTCGATGTCGACCAATGCCGCGTGTTCCCGCAGTTGTGCTTCGTACCGATGGAGCGGGTCGATCCCCCACCTAGCGGCGAAGGATTCTCGATCGAGGCCGCCGCTTAAACGCAAACCCAAGATTGCCGCCTCTTCCACTCTTTGATCATGATCAAGTTGCTCGTGATCGTCGTATGGGTCTGGACTTTTAGCGACGTACGCCTGAGGGGACCTGACGTTCCACCAGCGACGGCCCGCGCGATGACCGTGAGCCCCTGCGCCGAATGCAAGATAGTCATCGCCCCGCCAATAAACAAGGTTGTGGCGACACCATGACTCATCCGTTGCCCAGTTCGATAATTCGTAGTTGTCGAACCCAGCCAAGCCGAGTATTTCGCATGCGGCCTCATAGCGGTCAGCCTGCAGATCGTCATCGGGTGCAGGAAAACTGCCCTGCTCGATCCAGGTGGCCAGAGGGGTCGATGGTTCAACCGTTAGCGCATAAGCCGATACATGATCAACTCCCGTTGCAAGAACGTCTTCGAGGCTTCGCTGCCATTCGACGCCAGTCTCGCCCGGTGTTCCGAAGATAAGGTCGGCATTGATTCGCTTGAAGCCAGCAGCCCGAGCGGCCCCCAGCGCCGCAAGTCCGGTTCGTGAATCGTGCACACGACCGAGCTGTTTCAAGATCGCCTCGGATGTGGACTGCAACCCGATACTTACGCGGTTGAAACCAGCGACAAGAAGCTGCTCGAAGATGGATTCATCGACTGTCTCGGGGTTCGCTTCTACGGTTATCTCAACATCCTGCGACAAAGTGAATCTTTGCTTGATCGCCCCCAAGATGCGGGCTAACTCCGAGGGCGGCAATTGAGTGGGGGTGCCACCGCCGAAGAACACAGTGTCGATCTGGCGATCTTCATCCCCGGAGCGGATCTCATCCACAAGTGCATCAACATAGGGGCCCATCAGGTCGTCCATCCCGGCATAGGCATTGAAGTCGCAGTAAGCGCAGCGCACGATGCAGAATGGGATGTGCACGTAAAGGCCAACCGCTGGTACTTTGCCAGGAGCGCACGGCAGGTTCATTCGTTGCTATCGAGTCGAAGGGCCGCCATGAAAGCCTCTTGCGGTACTTCAACCGAACCCACTTGTTTCATCCTGGCCTTGCCCTTCTTTTGCTTTTCAAGCAACTTCCTCTTTCGGGTGACGTCGCCGCCATAGCATTTGGCAAGAACATCCTTGCGCCGAGCTTTGATGGTTTCGCGTGCGATGACTCGCGAACCGATGGCCGCTTGAACCGCGACATCGAACTGCTGACGTGGGATCAATTTCTTCAATCGCTCAGTCATTTTCTTACCGTACTGAAATGCCTTGTCGCGATGCACGATGGCACTGAACGCGTCGACGGGGTTGCTGTGCAGGAGCACCTCGACCTTCACCAGATCGCCCGCAACGTAACCATCAGGTTCGTAGTCCAGTGATCCATAGCCACGGGTACGACTCTTCAATTGGTCGAAAAAGTCAACGATCATTTCTGCAAGGGGTATGCGATATCGAAGCTCGACACGCGCCTCGGACAGATAATTCATTTCCTTGAGTTCGGCGCGACGCTCTTGTGCCATCTCCATCAAGGTTCCGATGAATTCTGACGGCGTGATGATCATCACTGCAGCGAATGGCTCGCGGATCTCAACGATCGAGCCGATCGGTGGCATGTCTGCAGGATTATGAACCTGCGAGACGCGCCCCGACGTCTCGACGATCTCGTAGGCAACACTGGGGGCCGTTATGAGCAACTCGAGGTCGAACTCACGCTCAAGGCGCTCCCTGACGATGTCCATATGGAGCAGACCCAAGAAGCCACATCGAAAGCCAAAGCCCAAAGCCTGGGAAGTTTCGGGCTCGTAAACGAAGGCGGCGTCGTTCAACTGCAGTCGGTCAAGCGCTTCACGAAGATCCGGATACTGATC
>JBDSRR010000089.1:0-3397 GCA_039929185.1 Actinomycetota bacterium | reverse complement strand
TTTGTGGCCGGGAACAGTTCGCTATCCTTACGGTGGAGGCGACCGGGGCCTGGTGGCCCTCCCGGTCTTCAAAACTGGTGCGCCGATGAAAGTCGGTGGGCGGGTTCGATTCCCGTCCGCCTCCGCTGAGGGAACACAACGCGCACCCCGGGCAAGAAGTAGTAAGGCTGGATGAAGGCCTTGGACTCCACGTCGATCGAGTCGATGACGCCAGCCAGCAATTGCTTGACCTGTTGTGGTGTGCCATTTCTAATCGAGCGAGCGATTCCCTGCCTAAGGTCATCCAAGAGGCTAGGGGAATGGCTCGCTGGCCCCAGACGAAATTCCAGTGTCGCGATCTCTGCCTCAAGGATTGAAAGCTCTGCCTCGATCTCTCGGACGCGGTAACTGCAAACTGTTTCGGGAAGCTGTCCAGCCTCAAAGGACTTTAGATAACGGTCGATAGCCGCGCGGCGCTGTCGAACCTTTGTCTGCAGTCGCTTGAGTTCGGAATCGGCCCCCGCGTGTTGGGCCTGCCATTCGAGCTTGGCTCGTGCAGCCGCTTCCGAGAAGATCGATCCATCCGCAAGTTCGGCGAGAACAACCTCGAATATCTTTTCTTCGAGCTGCTCGGCTGGGAGCCAGTCCTGATCGCAGCTAGTCGCCCCGTGCCGGCGGCGGGAGAAGCACGCGTAATAGCGATAAGCCCCGCCCTTTCCATGTGAGACGGTACCGATGAAGCCGTGGCCGCACTTGGTGCACTTCAGAAATGGTGTGAGCACGTAGTCCGTCGAATTATTTCGACGAGTCCCCAACAACTCTCGCCGATCCTGGAGAAGTTGTTTCGCGCTGTTGAACAACTCTTCATCCACGATCGGTTCATGGGAGGCGGCGTACACAGTGTCTCGAAACGGTAGAGAGCCGATGTAGGTCGGGTTTCGAAGTACCTCTAGTACCTTCTTTGGCGTCCACTTGGCACCGCGTCTGGTGAGTTCCGCCTTCTCGTTAAGCCACCGAGCGATGCTCATTGAGCCTTCAGCTCCAGCAACATAGCGTTCAAAAATGGTCCGGACGACCGAGGCCTCATCGCTATCATGCAGGAGCAGTTGGCTCTCGATGTCGTACGAGTAACCAAAGGGAGGAACACCTCCGGTCCACTCGCCCTTGGCGGCCTTCTTCGCAAGACCCATCTTCGTGCGCTCAACGATCATCTCCCGCTCGAATTCCGCAAAGACGCCCAGAAGTTGGACCATCATGCGACCGGCTGCTGTGGACGTGTCGAACGGCTCTGAGGCCGATCTGAATCCGACTCCCGCCAAGTTCAGATCCTCAAGTATGCGAACCAAACCACTGATCGATCGCGATAACCGGTCCACTTTGTAAACGAGCAACAGTTCGTATCGCCCATCACGCGCTTCTTGGAGGGCTTGCTGTAGACCCGGGCGGTCGGTGCCCTTACCGCTCTTTTGATCGATGTATTTATGAACCAGCGACCAACCATCCTGACTCTTGACGTAGGAGTCGAGTCGATCGGCTTGAGCATCCAGGGAATACGGTTGGCGGACCTCGTCCGTAGAGATGCGGCAGTAGGTGGCTATCTTCATGGCTTCTCATCTTCCTTCGTCAGACAAGGAACCAACTTACCTCGTAGGTGTGACACTGAGCCTTCCGCAGGAAGGCTCATGATGCCTCTCGAAATGAATCGTTGTCGAAGACCTTTGGAAGATCCGATACGACTTGTCGGCAACCGTACTCACGCTCAAGTTCGGCGGAAATCAAGTGCGCGAGAGCCGTTATCAGGCGCTCGCGCCGTTCCTTTGTCATCGCTCTCCTCACAGGTGGCGGGACGCGAAGTTCGTCGGCGTCTGGCCCCCCATGTTCAGTCACGATAGGGATCTTTTCGCCGGACGCGACTGCCTCACCGAAGTCGCTCATCGAGGTTCCCTCCTTGCAAGTGGGATGTCGACGAGGCTCAGCCTCTGTTCAGAGTTAAGCGGTAACCAGATCGGAGCGAGAGGATCTTCGAGGTGCAAGGGAAGGGTTGATGTCGCAATCGTAATTGCGCCGACGGAGAGGATTCGCCGAGCGGACTGCTCCCTTCTTGGACTTGCAAAGCAGAAGAGAAGAAGCTTGGGGAGGTGGTCGGCGATTGAGGCCCTGCGGTAGCCAAGCATCTTGCGCTCCAACAGCCCCGCACTTTCGGTGCCTCGGTCGAGTTCGAAGAAGAAATCCAGTGCTAGTGCATTCCGGGTGATTGTCCCGATGCCATCGGGATTAACGAGTTCCTGGCAGACCGCCGCGCTCTTGGCTTCACCGAGCCACCGGGTTACTTGAAATGGTCCGTTCTGCCGACCCGCGCCAGTGAGGCGACAGAAGAACTCATTGATGTCGCGCATGTGATCCAGCCTTGGGCTTTCCAAGAGCCGCAGTGGTCGGTTCCTTCGCAGGTACAGCTTGTCGGCATCGATATCTCGCAAGTCCGAAACGATCTGAACGCCGAGGAGGTCGAGGACGTAGTGCCACTGATATGAGCCTGGTTGTCTAGGTGGCCTGAAACGGTCTAAGACCCCCAAGTCGTAAAGCTGTTTGGTTCTAACTCTCGCGCGTGCAGAACTGTCAAAGTGGAGTTGCTGAATCTGGGTAGTTGTAAGAAAACGATGATCAAAGACATCCGCGCAGATTTGAAAGTCCCTTTCGGTCAGATAAGACAAAGCAGGAACGTAATCCATTCCATATCGCCTCGGCGATATGGAATGAGTTCGAGTCCTGACTGCGCGGGTCATCGAGCCACCTCAGGCGAGGATTCGCCGTCATCAGGGGCGCGCAATAATGGTTGCGCCCCATAGCGTTCGGCATACTGATCCCCATACTGCCCGGGATACTGAATCTGCTCGTATCCGATCCGGGCCACCGAAAAGCAGATCCCTTCAAAGGTTAAAGCGAGGACCCAGACCGCAGCGAGCATCGGGGTCAGGAACACCCTGATTCCATCGCGGAATCGGATGATCTTCCCCGATCCCTCATTAGCGGTTAACGCCGGAAGGCCTGCTATCCAATTCATTGTTCTTCCCCTTTCATTTGATGGTTACTAAGAAAGGGGGCGCGAGGGGGCCATTTGGAACGAGGTTACGAGTGTGATGTTGGTGTGACGCGCAAGTGTGATGTTGGTGTGACGCGGCAATTCGTGCCTAAAAGGGCTGCCGCGGGCGCAAGATTCGGTGATCTAAGGCCGAGCCGCCATGTATATTTATTTCTAGTTCGTCATTCTCAGGCTCGCAAGTTCACGATCGGTCCATCCGCTGAGAAATGTGGGTCCGACCTGCAGCTGTGAGTTGTAGGGTCGGTTCTCCTAGTCTTCGCACCAGTGGAAAAGCATCCGAATAGCACACAAGTCTTTCGATTTCTTCGGATTTCTTGA
>JBDSRR010000088.1:0-8370 GCA_039929185.1 Actinomycetota bacterium | reverse complement strand
GCGCCGCGGCGGGGGGCTTGGGGTAGCCGCCCTTTGTGGCGGCGGGGGCCAAGGCGACGCCCTGATAGTACGCGTCGGTTAGACGCAAGAGTATACGCTACGAGCGTATACTGCTGCCATGAGACTGGTCGCCTCCCGCCTGGCGTTGCTCGAGGTGCTTGCCCTGAGCGCTTCAGATACCGGATTGACGTTAGCCGTGTTGGGGCGCGCCACCCAGACGCCAGCGAGTGCGGCTCAACGCGCCTTGCAGATCCTCGTTGACGATCAAGTTGTCGAACGAACGGAGCGCCAGCGTCCTGTTTACCAACTGACTCGTGCGCCCATCGCGGCGGTTGTCGTGCACCTAGCCCGCCTAGCCTTCGACTCAGCAACGGTACTCGCCACATGCGCTCGCGCCAATCCTGCGATCGAGTTTATTGCTCTTAAGCGTCGGACCGCGATCGTTGTCTTGGCTGCAACCGCAACAAGCGCTGACATTTCGGCCGCTGTTAGGTGTTTGGAGGGGACTTGCTCCGACCTAGGCTTGGACTTGCAGTTATTGGAACACGACGATGTTCGGCGAGAATCGTTGATCGACGGCGAACTGCGCAAACAGATCCAAAAAAGCGTGATCGTTGTTGGCACCTTGGATCGGACTTTCCCTGATCGCCGAAACCATGGCCTAGCGACTGGACGGCCCCTCGGTCACCCAAATAAGGCCCTTAAACTTCCTTCGAAAAGGTTGCTCTCGCGGCTGGCGAGCCGTCACCACTTGCAAGCTATCCACTTGTTCGGATCGGCGGTGCGAACCGACTTCGAGCCTGGTAGCGACGTCGACGTACTCGTCAGCTATCGTGAAGGCCAGCCCCCCACTCTTGAGTCACTCATAGACATCGAACGTGAGCTCGAGAAGGAGTTTGGGCGAGATGTTGACCTGAAACGACAAGACCTGATCCGCCCAGCGCTGCGCGAGGTCGTTTCGAAAGAGATGGTTCGAATCATTTGAACGACAGAGCAAGGGATGCCCTCGCCGGTATGCGCGACAACGCCAATAGGGCGCTTGATTATGCGTCGCGTAATCCCGATTGGATGAATGATGACCTCGTCACCGATGCTATTTCCAAAAGAGTCGAGCAGGTGGCTGAGATTGCCAAGTATCAGTTCCCCCGCGGTATGCGATCCGATTTTTCACAGATCAAATGGGACCTGATCAGCGGTATGCGCGAGAAACTTGCGCACGATTACGACCAACTCGATCTCGACATCCTAAAAGACGTCATTGACAACCTCCTGCCGAATCTGGTCTCTCAGATCGACTTACTTGTTGCCGAATAAAGGCGGTATCCTTCGGCTCGACATGGACCCAATGGAGCGCCATATAGCCTCGCGCGATGCTCTACTCAACCTGCCGTTCGACCACTTCGGACGGTACATGCTTACGCGCGAGTCTCTCGACATCCTTTGGGCGGGCGATTCAACGAGGCACCAAGTCTTGGATATCGGCGGCAGTTCTAGTTCGATCAAACATTTCTTACCCAACCACGACGTAACCCTTGCTGACTTGAAGGAGCCCCCGCCATTTACTCACCGAGCTGAGCTTCCATTCCTCTACGACCGCTATCTAGTAGCCGCTGGGGGGGCTCTGCCTTTCCCTGATGAAACGTTCGACCTGGTGACGGCCCATGACACGCTCGAGCATGTACCTGACGAGGGCCGACTGGCATTTCTTGAGGACATGCTGAGACTGAGCCGCAGGTTCATCATCCTGAACGGTCCCATGTTTCACGAACAGACCGCAGCGGCAGAAGCACGTTTGGGCGAATTCTGGAAAAAGGCGATGGCATGGGAGAAGCACCCATTGGACGAACACATCGACAATGGACTACCCAAGGACGGGTTGGTCGAGGACTTCTTTCGATCGGCTGGATGCACTTTCGCCAAGATCCCCAATGGCAACCTCCAACTGTGGACGACCATGTTCGCGTTCAAGAGCTATCTCCTTGCGCTCAAAGACTCAGGCTTGATCGATCGCACTCTTGACCGCGCCTATAACCAGTTCATTTACCCGAAGGACGTTGGGGGTCTGTGCTATCGAACTGCGTATGTGATTGCCAAGGATCCTGCTGACGTGCCATTCATCGAGGCTGTGCGAAATCGTTATGAACCTTTGGTTGCTGCGAAGGATCTCGAAAAACCGGCTGACTTAGATATCGAGGGCGTGGTTCAAGGACTCGAAGATCATGTTGTTGCTTTGAATGAGTCGGTCAAAACAAGGGCAAAGCATGAGGCTGATTTTTGGCACATGCAAAGCGTCCTTTCTGAAAAGGATCGCGTGATCAGAGTCTTGCAGGGTGAGCTAGAGGGAGTGCGTTCGGCAGCAGGTTATCGGCTGGTCAATGAAGTGTGGACGATGGTGAAACGTTACGTTCCCGATGGAACTCTGCGTCACCGGGTCTACAAAAGACTAAAGAGACTTCTGAAGGCAGTCATCATGCGGCGCCGCCAGCGATCGATAGGGCAACCGCAAGAGCCTCCGACCCTTGCGTTGGAGCCTGGCATCCACCTCCCAAGCATCGATGAGTATCAGCGATGGATCTCTGCCAATGAACCCACCAAGGATGAACTCGATGGGCAAAAGCTTTTCGCCCGAACCATGGCCTATAAGCCGTTGATCAGCATCGTTATGCCTACTTGGAATACAGACCCGAAACTTCTTGCCGAAACAGTGCAATCGATTCAGGCGCAGACCTACCCTAACTGGGAACTGTGTATCGCCGATGGGGGCTCTAGTTCGAATACGCGCTCTGCCATACGAAAGCTTAAGGGTGACGATGCTCGGATAGGCGTTGAGTTCCTAGAAACCAATGGTGGCATATCGGCCAACACGAACGCGGCGATGAAGATGGCAAGGGGCGACTTCATCGCCTTCCTGGATCACACCGATCTGCTTGCTCCCGACGCGTTGTTCGAGGTGGCTCGGATACTGAACCGCGACCCGGGTCTTGATTGCGTTTATTCAGATTCAGACCTGCTGTCTGAAGATGGAAGCTATCGCTTCAACCCCATCTTCACTCCGGAGTGGTCGCCAGAGATGCTCCTAAGTACCAACTACATGATCCACTTCCTTGTTGTTCGTAGAAGACTCATTGAAAGCGCTGGTCACCTTCGCAGTGATTTCGATGGCGCGCAAGATTGGGATCTGTTGTTGCGAGTGACCGAACAAACTGACAACGTTGGGCGCATACCAAAGGTGCTTTACCACTGGCGTACCGACACTGGTTCGTCTGCGCTTTCTCTGGCACCCAAGCCATATGCTGAAGAAGCGCAACGAGCGGCGGTGCAACAACATCTTGACCGCGTGGGTCTTGATGGGCGGGTTGAACGTACGGGTAAAGGAAATCTGCGGGTCAGATGGAGTCTCGATCCGAAAACCAAGATCAGTATCATCATTCCAACCCTGAGTCCAGGTCCCATGCTTCAGCGTAATCTCGCAGGTATCGCTCGTTCGTCTCACAAGAATCACGAACTCATCGTTGTTGATACAGGTGGGCGAAAAGAAGGCAAGGAAGAGCGCTACGCTGCCTTGGCACAGGGCATGGATCTCAAATTGCTTTGGTGGCACAAACCCTTCAATTACTCGGCTGTAAATAATCTTGCCGCCAAGGAAGCCTCTGGTGACCTACTCCTTTTTCTGAACGATGACACCGAACCGCTAGAGCCCGATTGGTTGAGCGAGTTGGTTGGCTGGGCTGTCCGCGATGGCGTTGGAGCTGTGGGGGCCCAGCTCACCGATGCCGATGGCCGCATACAGCACGGTGGAGTCATTTTGGGTATGGGTGGGTTCGCTGATCATCTGTTCCGACAGATGCGACCCGGCGACTGGACCCTGCTGGGTTCAACGGATTGGTATCGCAACGTGACAGCAGTAACGGGCGCCTGCTTGATGATCCGCCGAGAACTGTTCGAAGAGGTCGGGGGCTGGGACCAAAACTTCGTGCTGTGCGGAAGCGATATCGAATTGGGGATCCGCTTAAAGAGGTTGGGCTACCGAAATGTTGTCACCCCATTCGCCAAAGTCCTCCACGATGAAAGTTCCAGCAGGGGACCGACGGTTCCCGAGGAAGACTACTTCGTCAGCTTCTGGCACTACATGCCCTATCTGTTCAAAGGTGATCCCTATTTCAATCCGGGCTTGTCGTATGTGAACGCCATGCCGTCGTTGTCTTCACCGAACGAAACTCGATCGATCGAAACTGTCTCCGGCATCATCGGGCGGCAATTGACTCCTTCTACGCCGTCCAACTCGCGTTCGGATTCGACGGCGTTCGCTCAGTGGTTCCAAGTGAATGAGAGTCAGATCGCCGATGTTGCGGCTTTGCATGGTCAAACATCGGGCCGACATGAAGTCACTTCGATCAACTGGTTCATCCCTGACTTCGAGAGTCCCTTCTACGGCGGCATCCATACCATCTTTCGTTTTGCCGATCACTTCAAGAGGCAGTATGGAGTGAAGAGCCGCTTCGTAGTTCTTGGAACCGGGCCCGAGCAGTACATCCGTTCTGGTCTCAAGGTTTCATTTCCGGAATTAGCTGACTCGGACATCTTGATAACAGGGACGTCTGATGAAGATCTCGCTGCGATACCCCCGGCTGACGCCTCCGTGGCCACTCTTTGGGTAACGGCGTACGCATTGGCTAGGGTCAAGAACACGCGCAGGAAATTTTATCTGATCCAAGATTTCGAGCCGGGGTTCTATGCCGCCGGAACCACTTACGCGTTGGCGGAGCAGACCTACCGGATGGGCTTTTACGGGATCTGCAATACGTCAACGCTGGCCAATATCTACGTCAACGACTATCAAGGAAAGGCGTTTGGTTTCGAACCCTGCCTCGACACCTCTTTGTTCTATCCCGCCGAGCGCGCAAGCGATCCGGATCGGCCGTACAAAGTCTTCTTATATGGGCGGCCAGGGCACGAACGGAATTGTTATGAGATCGCCGCGGGGGCACTGTTGAGGCTGAAAGAGCGTTTTCAAGACCAGGTTCGGATCGTAACAGCAGGGTCGTGGGCGTCGTCGGGGGCAAGCGAGGATTATCTCGACCACCTTGGGCTGCTTGATTACAAGGAAACTGCGGATCTCTATCGAAGCTGTGACATAGGTCTCGTCTTAAGCGTGTCGAAACATCCTTCATATCTACCCATGCAACTGATGGCTAGCGGATGCCTCGTGGTTAGCAATGTGAATCCCTCGGGTAAATGGATACTTCGATCCGAGGAGAACTGTCTTCTGGCACCACCGACCGTGGAAAGCGTTTTCTTGGCTCTCGAAAGGGGGCTTACAGATGTTGCCTTGCGAACCCGGCTGACCCACCAAGCCCTAGAAGATATTCGCAGGGGCCATTCCGATTGGACTCCCATCATGGACGACATCTACGGTTACCTCTGCAACCCCGAAGGCAGCGAAGGGTTTGCGTCCACGACCCTTAAGTAAATCTGCCGGAAAAAGCGGTTGGATCACATAAAGGTCATTTTTCGGAAGCCGAAACCAAAGTTCCGGCGGCCACCAGTAGCAGCGAGCCGGCTAAGGCGCACAGTGCCCATGGGGTCCATCCCGCGGGCGGAACCCATTCGGAATGTCCAGCGAACCATATCGGCCCGCCTATCCCAACCGCTGCCCGCCGGGCATTTGTATACCAGGCGGCGAATTGGACTGTCCCGACCATAAGCGCCACCAGGGATGGCAGGACAATGGCGATCAGTCGCGGAAGTCTCGCCCGGTTTCTGTAAATAGTCTCTCCCGCCAAGACCGGCAAGAAAACGGCGGCGGCAAGTGTGTGGCGACCCTGCACACCGAAGCCAGTATGGCGAAGCATCGCTGCGGACAGAAAGGCCGGTGTGACGTACGCGATAAGCCCCGTGACCACCAGTCCGAATCGTTGGGTCATGCGGCCGACAACGAGCGCCGCGATCGATATCAGACCGAGGGCGACGTACCAGGTCAGGTAAGCGGAACGGGGCATCGAAACTTCCAGATATCCAAATATCCCGATGAATTGTCGGATCACCTGAGGCATCTGTTCCAGGTCATCGAGAAAAATGCTCAGCGAGGTTCCAAGCTTTACCTGGGGCCCATATGCCGCTTCCCACAACCGATTGACTACGGTCGCGGCGACGACCACTGCTGCCGTGGTCGCTGCTTGCTTGGGTGAATCCTTGATCCGCAGGATGATCCTTCGCCATCCGTTCCACGCGAAAAAACTGATCCCTATGAGGATCAGGAGACCCGGGCCCAGCGATTTGCTCAACACAAGGATGCAAGCAGAAACGGCAACCCCGAACCAGATGCCAGCATGTGGTTTCTCGTCTCGCGATAACCGCATGAGACACGCACCAAGGCAAACCCCTGCTGCGATCTCTGGTCCGCTCGGCGACAGGGTGGACCCGATATAAAGCACCATCGGGGTGATCCCAACCATCAAACCGACTAACGCAAGGGGGGAGTCTTGACCACTTGCCAGGACCGCAACGGCGACCGCGATCAGCGACAGGCTTAAGAGCATCATCATTATCCGTCCGCGATAGTCGCCTTCGGCTGGGTCATCTGCTCCTTTTGCGAACAGTCCCGGAAGCGGATATAGCGTAGGTTGGTATGTGCCATTGGGGATCACATGGTTCTGACGCCCGACCTTCGAGCCAGCTTTATTCATGCATGCAGCGGAGGTTCCCGAGATTCCTGCGTTGCAACCGAAGCCCAGCGGGTAGAGACCAGCAGGAACCTCCACTTGGCGGCTCGCTTGGTTCACCCAATCTTGCTGTAGCTGAGTCAGGCCCGTGGCCGGGTATTGGGCGGGTTCGCCAATTATTTCTCCTTCGCCGACATCAAGCGCCCGCAAGTAGTGTGCAACCTCATCCGGGGAGGCGAAGGGAGGATTTCCAAATGTCCAAGCAACCAGAAGTAGTGCGTAGCCCCCGATCAGCATTGGGGCGATGAGTTTGCGCTTCACGAGTCGGATTTGGCCAGGTCCTCCAGGGCGGGCTGTGCGGCCTGGACGGTCTTGCGAGCCTTGAAAATCATCTCACCGTAGCCCACGTACTTGCAGTCCAATATCTCGTATCCCAAAAAACGCAGTCGCTCTGCGAGTTCCTCACGGGTGAAATGCGTGATGTGTTCTTGCACGTAGGCATCGGGCAGGATCTTGTCGTATACAGCCTCAAGGAAACGCCATACCCATCTTCCGTAATCGGGGGTGCCAAGGATGAGTATGCCGTTGGGCCGAAGTACTCTGTCCATCTCGCCAAGGATCTGTGGTTTGTCCACGATATGTTCGATCACCTGTGAGCAGATCACAGTGTCGAAACTCGCATCAGCGTGAGGAAGTAAGTCGCAACTTCCAAGGACGGTAAGGTCATGGCGCGGTCGAAGCCATCTTAGTTTGTAGTGCAATATGTCGAGCCCGACTGCGTTGGGGAGGTCGAGGATTATCCTGCTGGAACCGCACCCGATGTCGAGGATCGAGTCGCGGCTGTCGAGATAGGCAAGGATGATCCTGTGCCGTGCGCGCTGCCAGTACCGCTGCAGCCAGATGGGGCTGTCGTATGCCCTGTAGTCGTAATCCGCTGACTCAACAGAATTTCGAAGCCGCCACATGCGGAACAGCGTCTTTAGAAACGCTTTTCCGAACTTGATCAATTGCGCCTTTGAGTGGCCCGACCCTCGCGCCATGTAATGAAACGGAACTTCGGTTACGCGGTATCCGAGGTTCAAGATCCGGATCAGTATCTCTTCCAAGAAGTCGAAATCTCGGGCGACCATTTCTTCGTTTGGCATGACTTGCCTTTTGTACATACGAAATCCGCTCGAAAGGTCGTGTACGGGTACGGCCAGAACCCTTGCGTAAACACGGTTAAGGATCCGGCTCATTAATCTGCGAGGGCGGCCCATGTCGGCTTTACCACCTTCGACGTATCTCGATGCGATGAGAAGTTCGGCGTCGTCGCGACGTTTCCAAAAATCTTCCAGGAACACGGGCCTGTGAGACAGGTCGGCATCCATGGTGACTATGTAAGGGGCGGTCGTTGCAGAAAACCCTGCTAGAAGTGCGCCGCCGTAGCCCTTTTCGGTCTGGCCGATAACGCGCGCGCCCACCCTTTTGGCGGCCTCGCTCGTGCCATCATGTGACCCGCCATCGACGACGATGATTTCGCTGGAAACGCCAAGGTCGGTAAATGTCTGCCTGACCGCAGGGATGAGAAGTTCGAGGTTGGAACGCTCGTTTATCGCAGGTATCACAACGGCGACGCTTATTTGCGAAGATTCGCTCAATGGTTTGCCCTTCTGGGGTTTGCCCTTCTGGTGGTAATTCTGCCAGTGGCGAAGATTCTAGATGGTCG
>JBDSRR010000087.1:0-10363 GCA_039929185.1 Actinomycetota bacterium | reverse complement strand
GTGCTGGCTGCATCTCTGTTTCACTTCGGGACACTGTCCGTTGTAGACGTCAAACGACACCTTCACGATCAAAGGATTGAAGTCCGCCTGTGAATTTCTTCTTTTCGAATCCGCCTACCGTTTTGGTGTTGGGGTTCGAAAAGAACTGCGCCCTGGGTGTTGAGTCGTTCATAAGAGAGGCAGGACCATTTCGCTTGTTCGGGTCGCTAGGGCTTGGCAGGTCAATGTCGGGTTTGGCCCCCCCAAGCCGTTGGCAAACACCGAATTATCCGCGATGAACAGTCCTTTGATGAAGTGAGATTCGCAGTTGGCATCGACCACCGACGTTTTTGGGTCGTGTCCCATCCTCATAGTGCCCATCGGGTGCGAAACGAAAGTAGCCATGTCGGTGCGATGTACGTGATCTGCTCCAGAAGCACGAAGGATTTCAGTTGCTTTAACCGAAAGCCAGTCACGCCGCATAGTTGAGCGAGCGGTTTCGCGGTAAGTCATTAAGGGTACAGTGCCATGCTCGTCTTCTCCGAAGTCAGGGTCGACTCCGATGCGGTTACTGGTGTCCTCGTCATCGTCTACACAAACGAGCACTGAAATTGCGTGTGCATAGCGCTCATGCCATGGGCGCGATGCCTCGCCCCACATCCGTCCCCTCGTATCCCACGGTCCCGTCGATGCATCGTTCCAAAGACCCCTTCCTGATCCGCTGATGGTTATGGCGAATGCCTGCGGTTCGAGTCCTTGTGTGAACAAACAGCCATAACCAGGAAAGTCGGCTCGTGACATGGTTACTTGACCGACGTCTTGGTGCACTTCTTCTGGAAAGAATCCCGTAACGATGTCCTGCAGATGATTCGTGAAGTACCTTCCGACAACTTCATGAGGATCAGGCAGCCCAGAATTGATCCATAAGCGGGGGCTTTCGACGACTCCCGATGCCAAGACGACAACTTTGGCGGATTCTTCGTGCTCCTCTCCGTCGATCGAGCGCCACCTGACACCATTTGCTCGGCCATCGGCGGTCAATATCTTGGTAACGAAGCTGTTTGGCAGGATAGTGCATCGACCGGTTGCTACCGCAACTGGCACATAAGAAACATTTGTAGATCGCTTGGCTTTGCGCTCGATCGGAGCGCCTATGGGGTTGGGGCATCCGATCAAACAGTGCCCGCACATCGTGCATCCGTCAGCCTCTGGCCACCGAAGACCCTTTGACATGTCTGCGATCGGCAGGATGGCATTGGGCGAAGGTCGCCAACATTCCGACTCAACGTCAGGTGAGTCTTTGCGAACAAGACCGACCGATTCGCATCCGTTGGCGAAGATCTCGTCCTTTCGCGCCAAGCTGGTTGGCTGCGAAACGGGTAGGAATGCTTCGACCCTTTCGTAGTAAGGGACCAAGTCTTCGTATCCGAGGGGCCACCCACTGCGTGAAAACGCCTCGGGATATGCGCGCACCGAGATACCGTTGTAATGCTGGGTAGTTCCACCTACGCCTGCGAGCTGGTACATCAGCCACACGCCATCGCGTCTGCGGGTCCACGGGGGTTTCGTTCTATCGCTCGGCCCCCAACGAAACTTTCCGTCGATGATCGAAGCCATGTCGTGCTGTTGGCGGGTGAACTCTTCGTCCAAGTTCGTATTCCACGCGCCTGCTTCGAGAACCAGAACCTCGGCCCCAGCCTCGGATAGTTCCTTGTCCACAACCGCTCCGCCCCCGCCGCATCCGATAACGATCACGTCAGGCATCGAGTGGCTCTCCTTCAGAGGGGCCGTGGTAGCCGATCGTTCGCCAAACCTTCTCACGGTCAGGATGAGTTTCCGCGTAGTTTTGGCCAAGCGTGAACAAGAACAGTCCATCTACGACATCGCGTACATCGATCGAATCGTCACTAATCATCGCGATGAAAACCCGGCCCCGTTCGTCTTGGTTCAGATCCGCAAACGAGGCGCCGGTTCGTTCTTCGGCAGCGAACCCGTCAAGGAGAGCGTGCACCATGTATCCGTAACCAGGCATCGCATGTTCGAAGAGTTCCCACACCCGAGCGTGGACACCTGCATCGGAGGATGCTGGAAGGATTGTGTCGACTGCGGCCACGAAAGTCGTGGCAACTTCAGGCTCCATGTATCGGCGCCCCCCCAGCCGGACCCAGGATCTGCAGCGAGAAGTCGATGGCCTCGACAGAGTGCGTGATGCGACCAACCGATATCGCGTCTGGCTGCAAGGGAGCGATCTGCCGCGCAAGTTCAAGGTCGATGCCCCCCGAAACTTCCAGGTATGCCTTGCCGCGGGTGATCTCAACTGCTTTGGCGATCGTTGGGACATCGGCGTTATCAAGCAGTACCTTTTCCGCACCGGCTGCCAATGCTTCCTCGACTTCCTGGATGCTTGCTGCTTCGACCTCAACCTCTTCTCGCGAGCCGGCTTTGGCTCTTCTCACTGCTTCTGTCAGGCTTGCTGCAAGCTTTCCGTGGTTAGTTTTTATCAAGATGGCATCGAATAAACCCTTGCGGTGAAGATGCCCTCCTCCCAGCACGATCGCATAGCGCTGCAGGTCACGGAGGCCTGGCAGAGTTTTTCGGGTGCAAAGAACCTTGACTCCAAAGGGTTCGCAGATGTCGACGAAGCGACGAGTTGAAGTTGCCACTCCAGAAAGATGCTGCAGGAAATTGAGGGCAACCCTCTCTGCCGCAAGTATCGCCATTGCTCGGCCTGATAGTTGGGCGATGGTATCGCCAGCGGCGAAAGTATCGCCGTCATCGAGGTCCCAGACGATCGTGGTCTTCTTGTCAACGGCGCTGAAGACTTGAGAAGCCACCGACACTCCTGCCAGTAGTCCTTGCGACTTGGCGACGATGTGAGCCCTGCCGGGCTGATCGATACGTACGATGGCCTTGGTTGTGATGTCGCCAGCGTGGCCTAGATCCTCCGCCAGAGCGACACGAACAGCCTCCGCCAGGGCTACGGGGTCAGGTTCCATGCTGCATTGTTACGTCCTGTTACGCTTAATACAAGCGATGGCTACTGCACAAAGAGACCTTGTAACGAGGTCATTCGATGAATGGGCGCTCGAAGTGAGGCGTCTGGCCGACGCGCGCGATGCCATCATCCTGTCTCACAATTACCAGGTTCCATGGATCCAAGAGGTCGCTCATTTCGTTGGCGACTCCCTGGAGCTTTCCAGAAAGGCCGCTGAAACCGACGCGAAAGTGATCGTTTTCTGCGGCGTTCATTTCATGGCTGAAACCGCCAAGATCCTTTCGCCAGAAAAAACAGTGCTCCTGCCTGACCTGGGAGCGGGTTGCTCTCTGGCAGATTCGATCACGGCCGAACAACTTCGCACATGGAAGGCGGAGTTTCCCGGCGCAGTAGTCGTGTCTTACGTGAATACCTCCGCCGACGTAAAGGCCGAATCTGATTATTGCTGCACATCAGCCAATGCTGCCGCTGTCGTGAACTCGATCCCAGAAGATCGCGAGATCTTGTTCTGTCCAGACATGTTCCTGGGTGCTTACGTGGAAAGGATCACGGGTCGCAAGATGCAGATCTGGATGGGTGAGTGTCACGTCCACGCAGGCATCCATCCTGCTGACATCAACAAGCGCATGAATGAGTATCCCGACGCTGAGTTTCACATCCACCCTGAGTGTGGCTGCGCGTCGCAGGCCCTTTATCTCGTGTCGACGGGCGATCTACCTAAGGAGCGTACGCACCTATTGGGAACCGCTGGGATGCAACGCCGTGCTAGTGCGACGACTTCCAAACAGATCATCGTGGCCACAGAAACCGGGATGCTTCACCGCCTTCGCAAACAGAACCCAGACAAGGAATTCATCGCTGCCAACGAAGCGGCCATTTGCCGTTACATGAAGACGATCACGCCCGAGAATCTGCAGCAAAGCCTTGAACATATGCGCTACGAGATCGAGGTAAGTCCTGAAGTTGCTGATCGGGCGCGAGTGGCTCTGCAGCGGATGATAGATATCGCCTAGATGTGATCGAGTAGATGTGATCGAGGTTAAGTACAACTCAGATGGATTGGCACCTGCGATCGTGCAGGATGCCGATACCAATGAAGTTCTCATGCTCGCTTGGATGAACGTCGAGTCTCTCGGCCTCACGTTGAAGGAGAGGACAACCTGGTTCTGGAGCCGCAGCCGCAAAGAACTTTGGAACAAAGGCGCCACCTCGGGCAACCTGCAACATGTTTCTGAAGTGTTTTATGACTGCGACGCTGATGCGATCCTGGTAAAAGTGCATCCCGACGGCCCCGCCTGCCATACCGGCGAGCGCACATGCTTCTACCGCTCCTTCTCCGACTAACGTGTCCACCCCGATAATCCCCGTTTGGCGCACGGTCGTCGCCGATCTTGACACTCCCGTCTCAGCCTTCCTCAAGGTGCGCGGCGACGGGCCCGCCTTTCTTCTTGAGTCCGTTGAGCATGGCGACCGATGGGGCCGCTATTCCTTCATCGGTATCGATCCTTTCGAAACGATGGTGCGGCGTGGTGGCGAGAACTCCCCCCAAGACTCACCCCAAGACTCACCTCTGGAGGAGTTCCGTGATCTCATGGGTCGGTATTCGGTTCCCGACACCGATGGACTTCCCCCTTTCTTCGCGGGCGCTGTTGGTTATCTCGGGTATGACGTAGCGCGGTACCTAGAAGACCTTCCCCAAACGACAAAAGATGAAGCCGGAGCGCCCGAAGTGTTGATGATGTGCCCCAGCGTAGTCCTGGTCTTTGATCATCTGCGTCAGCGGATGACGGTCGTCGTCAACGTTATCGACGAAGCCTCGGTAGATGCCGCCGAAGACCGCATCGACCAAGTGGTCGAACAACTCTCGACCCCTTTAAGTCAGTCGACTCTTGACATGGTGGACGTCCAAGACATCGAACTACCTGCATCATCGATGTCTCGTGAAGATTTCGAGAAGGCGGTCCTTAGCGCCAAGGAGTACATCCTGGCCGGAGACGTATTCCAGGTCGTCTTATCTCACTGTTTCTCGATGCCTCTGGTAGGCGACCCATTCGATGTTTATCGAGTGTTGAGACTCATTAACCCGAGTCCTTATATGTTCTTCCTCAGCCATCCTGAGGTCACCGTGTTCGGATCTTCGCCAGAACCTCTGGTTAAGGTAAAGGGGCGAACGGTCATTCAAAGACCTATCGCTGGGACTCGCCCAAGAGGCCAATCTGAACAGGACGACCTTGCCATTGAGGCAGAGTTTGTAACCGACGAAAAAGAGCGAGCAGAACATGTGATGTTGGTTGATCTTGCCCGAAACGATATCGGCCGGGTCAGCCGATACGGGACAGTCAAGGTCGAGGAACTGATGACCGTCGAGCGTTATTCGCACGTGATGCATCTGGTTTCTCAGGTGAGTGGCGAACTTGATCCAGCATTCAATTCACTAGATGCCCTATACGCGTCCTTCCCGGCCGGGACAGTTTCGGGGGCCCCCAAGATCAGGGCGATGCAGATAATCGACGAACTAGAACCAACCCGCCGGGGGCCCTATGCGGGAGTGGTCGGCTACTTCGATTTCTCGGGTGACATCGACACGTGCATCGCTCTTCGCACGGCTTACGTTTGTGATGGCGTTGTCTATATTCAGGCAGGAGCTGGCATCGTGGCCGATTCAGATGCGACCGCAGAGTACGTCGAAACGGTCAACAAGGCCAAGGCTCTTTTGTCGGCGGTTCAGATGGGATTTTAGTTGTCAGCCACTCTGCGTGGTGATATACTCCCCCTAATGGGGGAGCCTAGTTCACTGGGATGTTTAATCCCCTCCCAAATGGGGAACAAAATGGGGAACAAAATGGGGAACAAATCGCACTAATCGCACTAATCGCACTCGGGAACGTTCAAGCAGAGAGGGGATCACGTGAGGCGAGACAACATACAGATGAAGTTCATAGCAGGCGGCCTGTTGGCTGCCCTTTCTGGCTTACTCACAGCGATGCCCGTATCGGCCCAGGTTCCATTCCTGCAGGCTGACTTCCGGGGCTTCGCCACAGGGTCCGTTATGCATGCCGACCTTCTCCAAACCGGTGACGCAACGACCGGGAGCCGGGTCCTCAATACCGACATCGCATTCTCGGGCGCCACTGTCGATTCCAAAGGTCTGTCGACCCCTGTTATGAACGAATCGCTGGTTGTTGTTCAGAACGCCTTGCAAGGCAAGAACTCATTTGCCCGGGGGTCTGGGTTCGAGGCCGGCGCCTTCGAGAATGTGCCAGTCAACCCTAACGACATCATCTACGCCGGTTTGGCTCAAGCCAGCGCCCCACCGGACTCGGCCGAGACCAAAGAGATGGCCGTTCCGTTCGAACCTGTGATGTACGCAAGCATCCTGCGTGGGGAGTCGATCGCCAACTGGGGTGTCGAGGGTTGTGTCCTTGGCGATGATCTCAGCCGCGGGCTCGGCTTTTCCAGAGATGTGCAGCTCTTCGATGCCGACCTAACGAGCGACGCCGAGCAGACTCTGGAGCAGCCGTTGCTTTCGCTTTCGGCACCCAGCCCGGAACGAGCGGTCTCTCAAACGGTTTCTCGTACGCGCCTTGTTCCTCAGACCGCTTCCGATGGCTCGGTAAAAGGCCCCGCCTTCGGACTTTCATCGCAAGTTCGACAGACTATCGCCCCGATAACGCTGTTCAAGGGCACGCCCTCTCAGATGACGATCGAGATCCTAGGAGAGTGGGTGCTGACCGCAACGGCCACCGGTCTTGCCAACGGGGCCTACATCCATTACGGCCCGGCAAGCACGTCACCTGACACGCCGATCCTACGAACGCTCGACGCAGAAGGAGTGGAGACCCGGTACTTTACTTTACAGGACATCACCGGCGACTCCGGCCTGGTCGTACCGCTCGGTTTTGGGGAACTCGTTATAGGAGAAGATCCCAAGGCTATCGGGGGCGATGCCACCACGTCCCCGACTACTGAAGCAGATGGAACACGCGCCGCCGCCTCGGTCGATGTCGTGCGGTTGACCATCGAAACGGATGCGATGTCAGTTACCAACCTCCGATTCGGCCACATGGAGACATCTACTCAGGTTCCGGCCGGTGGTATCGCCTGCGGCATCAAGGTAACGAAGTCCGCCGACAAACAGCGTGTCTTACCCAACGATGAGTTCACGTACACGGTCGTCGTACACAACACCTTCGACTGCATCCTGACTGACATCAAGGTCGTGGACACGATGACCGCGACACCCAAAGTGCGGTTTGCGATCCTTTCGGAGACCCCTGCTGCAGCGAACAAGACCTCGAGTTTGCTCAATTTCACACTCCCGGATCCGTTGCTACCAGGCGCCACCAAGGAAATACTGATAAAAATTAAGGTCGACCCATCCTCCGCCGCGGGCCTGATGACGAACTCCGCCGTGGCAACAGCGAATTGTGGCTTGTCCGCAGCACAGGCAGGTGTCGACATAAATGTCGCGGTACTTGGCAATGTAACGATCCACTTGCCCGAGGTCGCACGCGTGATCCCGATCCGGGTCCTCGCCGCCACTGGTGAGCCCGAATGGAGAATCTGGGGCGGGTTCGTTTTGTTGCTTGCAGCTGCCCTCGCCGCCGCCCTCAGGAGGCGCGTCTCACAGCATTTTCCAGCCTAAGCCAAGTAACGCCCTCTTATCCGCCGCTTAGATTTCACACAATCTTCAATCCAAGGCACGATGATCATTAACTTTGGCCGCCGATGATTGGGTTTAGTCGATTGGGTTCAGACGATTGGGTTTAAGTGAATATCAAAGCAGAAGTGTTGATAGTTGAGGACGAGCAGCACATAGCCGACTTGGTCACGATGTACCTTGAGCAAGGCGGCTATCGCGTTCACCACTGCATGAATGGTGAAGATGCGCTTAAGCGTGTGGCTCATCATCCACCTAACCTTGTGATCTTGGACATCGCCCTGCCCGGTCTCGACGGAATTGAAGTCTGCCGTCAACTTCGTACAACCGGTCAGATCCCCATCCTCATGCTGACCGCCCGCGACGCCGAGATCGACCGAGTGCTCGGGCTTGAAATGGGTGCAGACGACTACTTAACCAAACCATTCTCACCGCGAGAGTTGGTTGCGCGAGTAAAGGCGATATTGCGCCGCAGTGAAACGACATTGACCCGAGAAGCAGGCCCCCTGGTCAACGGCACTATCAGCGTTTGGCCAGACAGACATGAGGTTACCGTCGATGGTCTTAAGGTGCCGCTGACCGCCAAAGAGTTTGACATCTTGGTGTACCTGCTCACCAATCGGGGCATGGTTGTTACCCGGCCTCAGATCTTGGCGGGGGTTTGGGGCTACGACTTCTATGGGGGCGAACGCACCATCGACGCGCACATAAGAACGATCCGCAAGAAACTTGGCGAAGCGTTTGTATTGACCACGATTCGAGGCGTTGGCTACAAAGTTGAACATGACGATTAATGGTGCTCGGTCGGTGAGGTCAAAACTGGCAGCGGTTCTTATCGGCGTGGCTTTGCTATCTGTGTTGTTAGTTTCTCTCGTCGGGGTTCGGTTGGTTCGACAAGCGGCCGATCAAGCGTCGCTCGACGAACTCCAGCGTCAAGCCAACCGGATCGCAAGTGAAAGTTCGTTCCTGCGCAAAGATCCGAATCAGGCGGTGAGATTTCTGCGAAACGCTCTTGACCTGTCGGGGGCAGCCCTTTATGAGATCCGGTCGGACGGCTCTTTGCTCTTGCTTGGAGGAAGTACCGACGTTCCCCTTGATGGCGCTGATATAGCCGCTCTGGTGCAGGGCAAGACAGTTCAAGGCACCAGGCATGTGGGCAAGACGGAACTGGTCTTCGTCGCTCAGCCCCTCTTAACCCTGCGGGCCAGACAGGCAACGGTGGTAGTCATTGGGCGAGAGGCGGGCGTGACACTACCCATAGGACGCCGACTGCTCGCCGCAGGGGTAGTGGCGGTTTGCGTGGCCATCTTGGTGTCCGCCTACGTTGCCCAAAAGATCGCGCAGCCGATGACCGACCTTGCGAAGGCGGCTCGAGATGTTGCCCTCGGCGACTTCACTGCACGAGTTGAAGTGAATTCCGATGACGAGATCGGTGTCGTGGGTTCGTCGTTCAATCACATGGCAACCGAACTCGGGTCTGCGAATGAGCGCCAACGCGAGTTCTTCCTTTCCATATCGCACGAATTGCGGACACCGCTTACGGCCATCCAGGGTTACGCCGAGGCCATCGAGGATGGAACAGCTGGAACTAAAGGTCGACATGCGGCCGGTATCATCGTGACCGAGTCC
Source organism: Actinomycetota bacterium (assembly GCA_039929185.1). Taxonomy (GTDB): domain Bacteria; phylum Actinomycetota; class CADDZG01; order JAHWKV01; family JAHWKV01; genus JBDSRR01. The sequence continues at coordinate 1,100 of JBDSRR010000087.1, read as the reverse complement.
AAACGACTTACGAGATTGGTTTCAGATCTTCTTGATCTTGCACGCATCGATGCTCGACGCTTCAACGTAGCTTTACAGGCCGTCGAGATCACGGAAGTGCTAGAGCAGATACGGCGGACTTTTGCGGCCAAGGCATCCGAGACCGATGTTGAGATCAAGATCGAGTCGTCGGGGGGAACGGTCAATGCCGATCACGATCGCTTGGTTCAGGTCCTATCCAATCTTGTCGAGAACGGGCTTCGATATACGCCGGCAAATGGCTCGATCGTTCTTGCTTCGCGGGCAAAGGGCACTGCGTTTGAGATATCAGTTATCGATGGGGGAAGCGGTTTGGAGCTTAGCGACCTACATCGGGCGTTCGAGCGTCAATATCTTTGGACGAAGTACAAGGGACTGCGTGAAGTGGGAACTGGGTTGGGGCTTGCGATAAGCAAGGAATTGGTCGAGGCCATGAATGGAACTGTTTCGGTCACCAATGAGCCAGGTGCCGGTGCCCGCTTCAACGTCGAACTCCCCGCAGCCGCCTATGCTTCGACCTATCCTTAGAAGTGATGAGATACCTATCGGCGGTCCTGCTCTTGTTAGCGGTCGCCTGTCGCCCCCAAGCTCGCCCCATACCCCCTATACCCCGTGCTACACCAAGTGCGAGTTCATCGCCCTCGCAGTTCGTCCCGGGACCGGTCCCCTCGCCAACTCCATCACCTCCATCACCATTGGTCGCATCGGTTGAAAGAGCCCTTCAACATGACCGCGTCCTTTCAGTCGATATTGGTCCTCGTGTCTCTGGCACCCCCGGCGAGAAGGCCGCCGCCGATTACCTGAACAAAGCCCTAACCGAAGCCGGGTTGGAAGTTCGCAGACAACGTTTTACCAGAACCGACGGAGGAGAATCCGAAAACATCATTGGACGCATCCCGGGAGTTGACTATTCAACTGGATATTTCGTTATTGGGGGCCACTACGACACGGTCGTAGGATCACCAGGTGGCAACGACAATGGGTCAGGCACGGCCCTAACCGTTGCTATCGCGGAAGTAGTTTCTAAACGAAGTCTTCCGGTGGAATTCATTGCTTTTGCATCGGAGGAACGTCACCCTGTA
>JBDSRR010000086.1:0-3219 GCA_039929185.1 Actinomycetota bacterium | reverse complement strand
TTGGAGACGGCGCCAACTTCATCAAGACGATCGTTGCCGTCGCGTCATCAAGAGAGTCGGTGTCTGTAGTTAATGACCAGTGGGGCCTGCCGACGTTCGCCGAAGACCTAGCCCCTGCTCTCGTCGCTTTGGCATCAGTGCCGGGGGCCGCGGGGATGTTTCACATTGCAGGTGCTGGGCCGGCGGGAAATTGGGCGGAAGTAGCTGAGATAGCTTTGGCGGCGGCTGGCTCGAAGGCTGAGGTGTATCGAACAAGCACAGCCGAGTACTACGCCGGCAAATCGGGGCCGATCGCTCCGCGTCCCACCAACAGCGTGTTGGATTGCTCAAAGGCTTCATCGATGGGAATAGCGATGCGTCCGTGGCGGCAGGCAGTCGTCGCCTACGTGCAGACGGGGCTCATTGCCTCACCTCAAGAGTTATAGCGTATGGTCGAGCCAATGGACGCTTACGAACCGCCACGTTATGACCCGCCACTTTATGACCCGCCACTTTACGACCCGATGGGTGAGGTTGCCAAGGGGGGTCGCATCCTTTGGACTCGAGTCGCCATTTTCGGTGGCTCGCTGCTTCTTGTTTTTCTCCTAGGCCGCGCGTCGGCCCCCGCGGGCGTCTCATCATCTGAGTTTCAAAAACTAAAGGTGCAGCTAGCTGCTGCTACCGATCAGATTGCGGAGCTTAAGCGGGTCCCATCGACGCCCACGCCGACTCCCGAAGCCAAGGCATCCCCAACCGCGCCCCCTGGACCACAGGAGTATGTGGTGATAAGTGGTGACACTCTCGGTTCGATCGCCAAGAAGTTCTACGGGGACTCGACCCTTGCTCACATCATTGCCGAAGCGAACAACATCACGAGCCCGAGCAGTCTGAAGGTCGGTCAAAAATTAGTGATACCCGCGAAGCCCACATCGAACAGCACCGCCACGCCGCGCCCAACGTCGAGTTCAAAGTCGAATACTTAACGCCTAAAAGGAGGATCCATGAAAGGTGTAGTGCTGGCGGGAGGACTTGGAACCCGTTTTCATCCTGTAACCAAAGTGGTGAACAAACATCTTCTCGATGTTTTCGATGAACCAATGGTTTATTACCCGCTTCGGTCTTTGGCGCGGGCGGGCATAACGGACGTTACGGTTGTAACGGGCGATGAGATCCCTCAATTCAAACAACTGCTTGGCGACGGATCGGACCTTGGGCTGAACCTGGACTTTGCCTTTCAAGAAGGCGAAGGTGGAATAGCCGATGCTCTCGCACAAGCTGAGGCAACATGTGAAGGCGATCAGATCGTCGTGATTTTGGGTGACAACATCTTTCAGGAAGACCTAACTCCGTACGTTCACGCGTTCGCGGAGCAGGGAAAAGGCGCCAAGGTATTGGTCAAACAGGTGTCGCATGACGACGCCAAGCGCTTTGGTGTGGCTGAGGTTCATGACGGCAAGATCGTTGGCATCGTAGAGAAGCCCGCCGAGCCCACCAGCGACCTAATCGTCACGGGCTGCTACATGTTCGATGGACGGGTCTTCGACCTCATCCGAACGCTCAAGCCCTCGGATAGGTCGGAGTTAGAGGTCACGGACCTGAACAACATCTACATCGACGAGGGCTCGATGACGTATGACGTGCTTCGCGGATGGTGGACCGATGCCGGCACCCCCGCGAGCAAGCTGAAAGCGTCGATCCTGGTTGCACTAGAAAAAGGCGTTACCTTTCACCGATAGCCCCAAGGACTAGTTCCAAACCACCCAGAGAACGGTTGTCATTCCTTCATAGCTTGACTACATGTCCGCCAAACTCTGAAAGGGCGTTGCGGGTATCTAGGATGAGCCGTGCCGAGGCCGCGATGTGTGACCAATCGTAAGTTTCATGGGCAGTATGCAGTAGCACCAAATCGTAAGTTGCGACGGTATCAAGCGGCACTGACGCAAGTTCCGTTCCTTTGACGGTAAGCGACTCGCAAAGGGGGTCGTTGTAATTAACCTGCGCTCCCGCCTTGATGAGGCGTTCGATGATCTCGATCGCTGGAGACTCTCTAGTGTCCGCTACGTCTGCCTTATATGTAACGCCCAGTACCAGGACGGTGGCGCCCTTTAGACTGCGGTGCTGTTCGTTCAATGCCTCTTGAGCTCTTTGTACGACGTAAGCGGGCATCTTCTGGTTGAACTCACGGGCTAGTTCGATGAAGCGAGCCGTGGCACCGATCTGACGCACGCGCCAAGAGAGATATGCGGGGTCCACGGGGATGCAGTGACCGCCCCATCCAGGGCCTGGATAGAAGGGTTGAAATCCGAACGGTTTGGTCGCTGCTGCGCCTACAACTTCCCAGATATCGATGCCCAGGTCATGACACAAGATGGCCATCTCGTTTACCAGTGCGATGTTGACATGCCGATATGTGTTTTCCAGAAGCTTGGTCATTTCCGCAGTACGCGGCGACGATACAGTCACGACTTCGTCCACTATCGCCCCATAGAAAGCCTCCATCAGTTTCGTGCTGGTTTCGTCGATGCCACCCACGATCTTGGGAACGTTGGTCAGAGTGTGCAGTTCATTGCCAGGGTCGATCCGTTCAGGGGAGTAGCCAAGAAAGAAATCGATCCCCGCCTTTAACCCTGATGTCTCAAGGATCGGCAGCAGCAGTTCCTCGGTGGTCCCCGGGTAAGTTGTGCTTTCAAGGATCACCAGTTGTCCTGGTTGCAGGTTGGAAGCGATGTCTTTGGCTGCAGCTTCGACGAACGACATGTCCGGCAAGTCTTGCTTCAATGGAGTAGGCACGCAGATGACGATGACGTTCGCCTCAGACAACGAACCGCTATCAGTTGTCGATTTGAAACCGAGTCCGGACGTGTTGAGATCGGCGACTCTGTCTTGGTTGGTATCGAGCCCGACGACATCGAACCCAACCTCCGCCGCTCGCGTCGCGAGGGGCAGCCCGACATACCCGAGCCCAATCACGGCGACAACCGCGCGTCTTTGCTCTACCTGGGAGAGCAGCGCCACATTCATGCTGTCGCCGTCCAACATGGGAGGATCATGTTTCGCAAAAAATGACACTCGAGCTCAGGGGCTCGGCTGTGGATGCGCGTTGGGGCAGGCCTTGCGGACTCTTCGAAAGTCAGAACCTGGTAGCCAAAACGACTGAGAAGTCCCAAGGACCCTGCTTCAGAGCATCCTTGGGCCTGTAGGGCCGAGTCCGACATCTTCATCGGTAATGTAGGCGAATGC
>JBDSRR010000085.1:0-6132 GCA_039929185.1 Actinomycetota bacterium | reverse complement strand
GCATCTGTCGTTTTCGAAACATCCCCCCGTCCTGCTTAACTTCGGGCAGGTGTCATTGCCAGCCGGTTGTGTGCGTGAGGGCGAAATCATAGATGTTGGGTTGGTGTCCCAAGCCATTACCGAATTGTGGAAGCGAGCTCAATTCAAGGGCAAGCGCGTTAGCCTTGGTGTGGCGAATCAAAAGGTTGTTGCTCGGTCTATCGATCTCCCATTCATGGAGGAGAAGGAATTACGCGGCGCCATCCAATTTCAAGTTCAGGAGTTCATCCCGATCGCTGTTGAGGATGCGGTACTGGACTTTCAAATCCTCGATGAGTATGCGACCGATAATGGCGAGCGCATGATGCGTGTACTTTTAGTGGCCGCGCAAAAAGAGATGATCCGCACGTACGTTGAAGCAGTCGAGGGTGCCGGTTTAACTCTTGACGCTATCGACTTCATCCCCCTTGCTTTAATCAGGGCGCTCGGCGATGCAGACGATTCCCTTGCAAGTCCGCCCGGTGTTGGCGAGGCTCTGATCGATGTTGGGGCGGGGATCACGTCTATCGTCGTTCACGACAGCGGGGCTCCACGCTTTGCACGGGTTCTGTCGATCGGGGGCAATTCACTTACCGAATCCATAGCCACTGGCATGGCGATGACATTTGAAGAAGCGGAAAGCTTGAAGCAAACACTAGGCGTTACTGCAAGCCCTGGCCAGGACGCCGCTACGGGGGAAGGGGCCGGGAAGATACTTGAACAACGCGCCGCCGCCTTCCTTGACGAGGTTCGCGGCTCCTTGGATTACTACCTAGCGCAAGCCGAGGCTACGAAGATCACAAAGGTCATCGTGGCTGGTGGAGGGGCAAAACTCAATAATCTGCGGGAGCGTCTTGGCGCCGCATTGCGATTGCCGGTTGAGGTGGGACGTCCGCTGCAGAAGGTACAGGTTGGAAATATTGGTCTATCGAGTGACCAGTTGGCAGAAGCAGAGCCCCTCATGGGAGCTCCCATAGGTATCGCCCTAGGAGCGCGTGACCAATGAGGCGCATAAACCTTGTTCCCCCGGAAGTTCTCGAGCGCCGCCGTCAGCGTACTCAAACTATGATGCTGGGCGTCTATGGCGGGGTTTTTCTGATTGTGCTTTTCGGTATCTGGCTTATCCGCCAGGGGACCTTACATAACGAGCAAGACCGTTTAGCCGTTGCCCAAGCCGAGGTTGCTGCCCTTGAGATTAAGGTTGCCGCTCTGCAGGAATTCGCCATTTTGGAGGAAACGGTCAAGCAGAAGCGATTGATCTTGGCGACTGCCATGGCTAACGACATAGCGTGGTCCCGACTTCTTATCGAACTTTCCATGACGATCCCTGGAGATTCATGGCTTACTTCCTTCAATGGCGTGGCTGAAGGTGCTGCACCGGGTGCCGCCCCCGTTGTAGGGGCACCGGCCCGACTCGGAAGTCTTACCTTTGTTGCCGTGACGATCGACAATTTCAAGGGTGTCGCCAAGTGGCTGACCCGTCTGCAAGAAATGAAGAGCCTTCAGACGATATGGATACCCACCGCGACAACCGCAGACATCGGTGGACGTGAAGTTATCAATTACGGGAGCACAGCGGACCTGTCACCAGCGGCCGCAAGTGGTCGCGGTCAACCGAAGGGTCCACAATGAGACGTAAAGTAATCCTGTTCGTTGTCGCCATCGTTTTGGTTTCTTTGTTGGCCTTCTTCTTCGTGTTCAAACCGCAAACCGAAAACATCAACAAGACCAGAGATGACGCTACAGCGACCGAAAACAGGGCCGATCAACTCGAATTACGTCTGGCGCAACTACAGGCTTTGCAGAAGGATGCCCCCAGACTGAAACAAGAAGCGGCGATCCTGGATGCTGCGGTGCCCAACGATCCCCAGTTGGCTCTGTTTATTAGTCAGGTCCAGGATCAGGCAGACTCTTCGGGCGTTCAGTGGGTGTCCGTCACGTTTGCCCTGCCAGCGCCGTCCTCTCAGCCCGGTGTGCTTGAGGTCAATATTGCGATGAACGTATCCGGCGGTTACTTCCAGGTCCAAGACTATCTGGTGCGACTTGAAACGCTCGCAAGAGCCTTGAAGATCGGCAGCCTTGGGTTAACCACCTCCACCGCCGCGACGTCGACGGCCGCTTCACCTGACCTGAACGCCATTTTGGCGATGAAGATGTTTGTTGCGACAATCGTAGTTCCCCCTCCGGCACTGGCGCCGCCTCTTCTATCGCCAACTCCGGGTTCGACCCCAACGTCAACAGCCACTTCAACGGCCACTTAGGAGCGACATATGGAACCTCAACCGATCGTCTTTGATGGCCCTAAGAGGCGCTTCAGCGCCGTTGCTCTGGCTGCAATCATCTTTGGCTCGGTCTTGATGCTGGGCCTGTTCTACTTCTTCGTGATCGCGCCCACATTCTTCTCGTCCGCTGAGGAACTTGCGCCGCCGCTCGCCCGGGCCCTTCCGCAGACAGCAACGCCAGCGGTAGTGCCATCTCCTTACCCATCTCCAACCAGTCCTCCAGTAGAGACCTTCGAAGTCTTCGAGGCAAAGGATCCTTTCCGCCCGCTCGTGGTCGCCGGAGCCCCCGCATCATCCGGATCGGGTTCGGGCACTTCAGGCACGACGGGTTCCACGGGTTCCACAGGTTCGGGTAGTGGGGCAGCGGGTTCCACGGGTTCGGGCAGTGGGGCCGCGGGTGGGGCTGCGCCCACCGGGGGGCAACGTATTCAATTGCTTGACGTTTTCACTGACAAGGGCGCCACTAAGGCTCAGATCAAGGTGGGAAGTACTGTTTTCACCGTATCTGTGGGGGAGGTCTTTGCGAGCAACTTCAAACTGATTTCCATCAGCGGAACATGTGCCACTCTGCTTCATGGCGATGACAAATTCACGCTGTGCGAGGGCGAAGAAGTCTTCAAGTAAACGTACGATAGAGGCATGTTTAGATTCCTCACTGCAGGCGAGTCCCACGGCCCTGCCCTTTCTCTCATAGTTGACGGCATGCCGGCCGGTGTCCCTGTTGAAACCCGCGTTATCGTGCACGAGCTTTCCCGCAGAAGGCTCGGTTATGGGCGCGGCCCTCGCATGAAATTGGAAAAGGACGAGCTTGAGCTCTTGTCGGGAGTTCGATTCGGCAAGAGTCTTGGCAGTCCCATCTCGCTTGTGATCCGCAATTCCGAGTGGTCAAAGTGGGAACGAGTTATGTCGGCTGAAGGAAAACCGGCTGGCAATCGATTGACCGAGCCACGTCCTGGCCATGCGGATCTAGCCGGGTTGATGAAGTACGGGTTCGATGATGCACGTGATGTCCTAGAGCGAGCGAGTGCGCGCGAGACGGCGGCGCGAACCGCTGTTGGTGCGCTGGCGAAATCGTTCCTGCAACAGGTTGGTGTTGAGGTGATTTCCCACGTAGTAAGTATCGGAAGTGCCAAGATTTCTGGCTCGATCAGCCCCACACCCTCGGACCTGGAGGGGATCGATGCATCGCAGGTCCGCTGTTTCGAAGAGGAAGCGTCCGAACGGATGGTTGAGCAGATCGAAGCTGCCGGTGCAGCGGGAGATTCTCTGGGTGGGGTCGTCGAGGTGATCGTTTTTGGCGTTGTACCCGGTCTTGGTTCCTATGTTCAATGGGATCGCCGACTGGATGCCCGCCTCGCTTATGCCCTGATGTCTATCCCTGCGATAAAAGGCGTTGAATTGGGAGATGCATTCGAGGTGGCGTCTCTTCGCGGAACCCAGGCTCATGATGAGATCTTTTTCGAAGATGGCCAGTATCTCCGACATACGGACCGCGCTGGTGGCACCGAAGGCGGCATGTCGATCGGTGGCACGCTGCGGATGCGGGCAGCGATGAAGCCCCTTTCAACTCTCAAGAGCCCTTTACGTACCGTAGACGTTGAAACCAAACAGGCCACTGTGGCGTTTCGTGAACGAACCGATGTTTGTTCAGTTCCCGCTGCAGCGGTTGTTGCTGAAGCGGTGGTCGCCATAGTGATCGCCGATGAGATGCTGCGAAAGTTCGGCGCAGATTCATTAGCGGATATCCAACTCTCGATCGAGGCGTATAGAAACCGGATCGGCAGCTAGCGTGCGGCTCGTCGCCCCACGCCGAATAGCCCTGATCGGTTTGCCAGGCGCTGGCAAAACGGTCGTCGGTCGCTGCCTCGCGGCACATCTTGGTATTAACTTCCTCGACCTTGACGAACTTATCGTTCAAAATTGTGCGATGTCGGTCGCCGAGATTTTCGAGTTAGAGGGCGAGGCTGGGTTTCGCAAGCATGAGAGTCGAATCTTGTACACGACCAACGCCACAGCGCCATCTGAGGGCCTTGTTCTGGCGTGTGGGGGAGGCACGGTACTAGAGGCAACCAACCGAGCAGTCCTCAAAGCAGGCTATGAAGTGGTCTATCTGAGAGTCGATGCCAGTGTTGCAGAAGCACGGATCGCCGAGACAACAGGGCGGCCTTTGTTGAACAACAACACTATTAGCCAACTTCTGGTGCAGCGCTCAGTCCTTTATGAAGAGACGGCATCGATCGTCTTGGACGCTTCCGGGACCATCGACGATGTCGTGGAGCTGATCCTAAGTGAATAAGACGCGGGTCGAACTTGGGCCCCGCAGCTACGACGTTGTTTCCGGGGCTAATGCGCTTGATCAGCTTCCCGCCCTTCTGGCAGCGCTGGGGGTGTTTGAACGAACTTTGGTGATTACCGACTCCAACGTGCATGAAGCGCATGGAGGTCGCCTCGACATCCTCGCCAACCAGACTCAGCTGTTTAAAACTTCGATCGCGCCGGGCGAAGCAAGCAAGAGTATCGAGAGCGCCCATCGACTTCTCAACGAAATGACCGGATTGGGCATGAGGCGAGGCGATCTGATCGTTGCCTACGGTGGTGGTGTGGTCGGAGATCTAGCAGGGTTCGTTGCATCTGTTTATCTGCGTGGGATCGCGTTTATCCAAGTCCCAACGACTCTTCTCGGACAAGTCGATGCTTCCGTCGGGGGCAAGACTGGCGTGAACTTGACTCTAGGCAAGAACCTCGTGGGGACATTTCATCAGCCAAGCTTGGTGGTGGCTGACACGACCTTGCTCGAAACCCTTCCAGAGCGCGAGTTCATATCTGGGATGGCGGAAGTGGTGAAATACGGTCTCTGCTTCGGCGGTAATCTTTTCGATCTCCTAACCACCGCGCTCGGCAAAGCGATCAGTCGCGACGTTGCCGTTGTAGGTCAGATAGTTGCGTTGTGCATCGCCTCCAAAGCAGCAGTTGTTGCGAACGACGAAACGGATCTTTCGGCAAGGGCCGTTCTCAATTATGGACACACTTTCGGGCACGCCCTTGAAGCATGGGCAGGATATGGGCGATTCCGACATGGCGAGGCGATCTCGATAGGCATGATGTTTGCCGCTGGAATCGCAAGGAATATGGGTCTTCTCGATAGTGACGCACATCTGATACATGAACAGATGCTTGGCGGCGTAGGCCTACCCCTTAACGCAAAATTCGATCGTAAGTCCTTGGCGGAATACTGGTCGAGGGATAAAAAACACCAGACACACCCTCGTTGGGTACTTCTTCATAAGATCGGCTACCCGCAATTGCATTCCGATGTGACCGATGAGGCCATACAGACAGCCTTCGATGAGGTGAGCGCGTGAAGGTGCTGATCCTCAACGGGCCCAACCTCAACAAGTTGGGGGAACGTGAGCCGAGCATCTATGGAACCACGACGCTCGATGAACTCGAACAGATGTGCAGACAGCGCGCGACATCCTTTGGGGCTGAGGTCGATTTCAGGCAAAGCAACTCAGAGTCTGAACTCATCGGGTGGATCCAGAAGGAAGGAGTCAATGCCTCAGCTATCATCATCAATCCAGCAGCATTCACTCACTATTCTTATGCTCTAAGGGAAGCGTTGAGTGAGTGTGCGTGTCCGATCTACGAAGTGCACATATCTAATATCTATTCTCGCGAGGAATGGCGAAGGACCTCGGTTGTATCTCCTGTGGCAAAAGGTGTGATCGCCGGGTTAGGTGTGCAGGGTTACTTGTTCGCCGTCGATGCTGCATGTCAAGAAAGGGATGAAGACCATGGATCATGAAGGCCGTATCGCACGCTTGAAGGACAA
>JBDSRR010000084.1:0-9390 GCA_039929185.1 Actinomycetota bacterium | reverse complement strand
GTACATTTCTGGCGGGTTCGCAAAGACGGTGGCATTTCAGGACCGCTCTAGGAGACTTTTATGGCAGAGACACCAGACGAAGTTTACGAACGAACGCTAGCCGAGGAGCAGGCTAAAGGCTCTTCTCCGCCGGTCGCCGAAGGTCGTGCCAAAGCTGCGCGCCACCGGGCACGCAAAGCCGAATCCGGCGGCGATGCCCCCGCTGCGCCGGTATCAACGCCTGCCGTTTCAAATGGAACAGAAGTTGCGCAACCCGTCGCAGTCGCTGCTGTCGCGGCTGTCGCAGCTGGCGCACCGAAGGCCGCAACCGCAACCATGATGGCGCCAGACCGCCTGCAGCGACTCCTGGCGGTCGTAAAGCCTGAAGCCATACAACGAGTCGAGAAGGAACCTATCGACAGGGTTAACACCTGGCCGCACCTGATGGTAGCTGAGTTCATCTCGCTGCTTGCCCTTACAGTGTTTTTGGTCGTTTTCTCAACCTTCGTCGATGCACCGTTTCGCGAACTTGCCAACATCAACCAAACCCCCAACCCTTCCAAAGCGCCGTGGTATTTCCTGGGCCTGCAAGAACTACTGCGCTATTTCCACCCTCAGATCGCTGGCGTGACTATTCCCCAGTGGATCATCCTTGGATTGATGGCAACGCCGTTCATAGACAGGAACCCTTCGACCAAGCCTAATGACCGCAAACTCGCCATCGTCTTGTTCACCATCTTCCTACTGATGAATGCAGTGCTGGTCATTTTAGGTTCACTATTCAGGGGGCCAGGCTTCAACTTCATCTATCCGTGGCAGGACGGGCTCTTCTTCGAGCTATGAGCCCAAACACTCTTGCAGCAGTTGTGGTGATCGCCTCTATAGCGGCCTGGGGCGGTTTCATGTTGTTCACCTTGCTTTCGGGCTCGCGAACCAAGGACCCTGGGCTCGGAGTGCCGGTTCCCCCTGACCCCGACGCACTCGGCCCCACCACCCAAGTCGAAGATGCGGCAGCTTTCATAAAAGAGCGTCAATTCGCCGACCCGCCGCCTCGAGATCGGCGCCTCGAAGATGACCTTCAAGACATCAGTCGTCGGCAATTCCTCAATCGAGCTTGGGCAACTGCGCTGCTAGTCAGCCTCGGACAATTCGCCCTCGCCTCGATCGATTTTCTTTACCCACGACTGTCTGGCGGGTTCGGTGCCAAGATCACCGTTGGCGATGTTGATGAGATCCGCAACGAGATCGCTGCATCACGCGAACCCAAGTTCATCCCCGACGGCCGTTTCTATCTGACTCTTTATGAAGGAAAGCCCGAAGCCGCCAACAAGATTCCCACCTACAAAGCAGCCAACGTTTCCGAGACCGGCATCATGGCCTTGTATCGCAAGTGCGTACATCTGGGCTGCAGTGTTCCCTGGTGCCCGCCGGCAAAGTGGTTCGAGTGTCCATGTCACGGTTCGAAGTACTCCTTTAACGGCGAGTACCGCGACGGCCCCGCGCCTCGCAGCCTTGACCAATTCAGAGTTGAGATAGTCGATGGCAAGATCGTGGTGGACACCTCGCAGATACTCCAAGGTGCGCCGCGTGGAACGACAACTTCGCAGCCGCAGCCCGAAGGCGTGCACTGCGTAGATATCCGGGAAGGTTAGATGCCTGATATAGCCATAGCAACGCTGATACTGGGGTTCATAGTCCTGATCGTCATCGTGATATCTAGACGCGGCCCCCAACAGCGACTGCATCCGGTCCCGCCTGCGCTACGTCCTGGCGACCCCGACGACGTTCTCGAATCGGAGCGCTTGACTTCGATCATGCGCTGGGGAGTAGCACTGTCAGTCTTTTTGGCAGGGTTCTTATTCGTTTACATGATTACCGACCCAGGTCGCCGCGACGCTAAGGCTGAGAAATTCCGGGATCAGTCTTTGGAAAGGGGCGCGAAGTACTTCGCCTTACGCACTGATCCTGTGACGGGAGAAGAAAACCTAAGCGGCATCGAATGCGCTCGATGTCACGGCATCGGTGCTGTAGGTGGCGAGAACGAGTTTCTCAACCCGGCCACGGGCAAAAAGACGACGGTCAAGGTTCCTGAGCTTGAAACCGTATTCGCCCGATACGAAAAGCCCCCGCTGGGGTTCAAAAACGCGAGAGCGTTCATCTACGAAACCATCGAACGTGGTCGGCCCGGCACAGACATGCCTACTTGGGGAAACAAGTTCGGGGGCCCGCTAACCGAACAGCAACTTGACGACATCGTCAACTACATCGAGGACATCCAAAAGCCCATCGAAGTCGAATCAGGCGCCACTGGAGACAAGGTCTTCGCCCAATTCTGTTCGGCATGTCATGGCCAAGGTGGCGCAGGAGGATCAGGCCCGTCGATGTTAGGGGGCTCGGAAGCAGCGCAGTTCCCAAACATCGACGACCACATAGCCTTCGTAAAGTCTGGCTCAACGAAAGGTACGGCCTACGGCACCAAAGGAGTGGGTACTGGGGCGATGCCCGCATGGGGCGAGATCTTGACCGACGAGCAGATACGACTCGTTATCGAATACGAGAGGAGCCTGTAAGTTGGACCCGACTTTCATCAAGGGATTCGCAGCAGTAGCAACCTCGGTTGTGGTTCTGATCGGCAGTGTTTGGTTACTTCTTAGCCTCATCTTGGGTGTCAAGATGGGTTACTTCGTTACTGCCGTCAGCTTCTTCGGAATCATGGTCCTTCTCTCGGGCATCTGGATCATCACAGCCTTGGGACCAAAAGGCCCTGAGACCACCTGGCACCCCATAGCGGTCGGTGCATCTCTATCCTCGCTCGAGTCTGCGTACGGGACTTTCGACGTTTCTGACTACCCTGGAGGCGACTGGCAGTTGCCAAGCCCTAAGGTGAAACTAGCCGACCTGGGTAAGAAAGAATCCACACAGGCGGAGTTCGAAAATGCCAAGCCAGTTATGGACGCGTTGGTCGGCAGCGCCGTCAGCCCTATCCCCGGCAAGCGCAAAGAAGTGGAGGCAGAGGTCCTGGGGGCAGTTGACCTTGAGCCAGGCAAGTTTCAACTGATTAACTTCCGGATCAAAGAAGCGACCGTAGACGGCAAGGAGTCCTTGATCGCTGTCGGAACCGCCGTGTCTTCGGAGCATTTGACGGCAGGTACCATCACCGAAAGCGTTGTGAAGAAGTTCCTAGTCGCTCCAGGTGCCAACGTAGCAAAAGGCGACGCAGTAGTTGCAGTCGCATCGGGGCCTGACGTTGTCGCCGACAAAGCAGGCGTAATCATCTCATTCGGACTCCGCGAAGAAGACAAGATAAAGACGGGCATACCCTTCGCAACCATCGACGTAACCGGACAACCGGGGGCTGCGGATGTGGCCCAAGTGGCGGCCGTTCGTGTGCGAGGCGGCGTAAGGATACCGTCGCTCTACTACCTGATAGCAAGCCTTGCATTGTTCGCCCTACACATGCTCGGCATGCGCAACGCCGAACGCTCCAAGGCAAACGAAACAGCTACCGCCTAGCGATTCTGTCCGCCAACAACCAACGTTATGCCGTTCTGCCGGAAAAAGCGGCTCAATTACTAAAAGGTCGGCCGGATTTCAACTTCGGGTTCGTTGTTGGTAGAAGGAAAGGATCTGCAGCTCCATCGATAGGTCGACTTTTCGCACGGACACGTCATCTGGCACGTTGATGATGGCAGGTGCGAAGTTGAGGATCGATTTGATGCCAGCAGCGACAACTTTGTCAGCAACCTGTTGAGCAACCGCTGCTGGGGTTGCCAAGATAACTATAGATATCGCCTGGGTGCCAGCCACTTTCTTTAGGGCGTTGACGTCTTGGACGACGAGTTTGCCAACCTTTTGACCTACCTTTGTTTTGTCCGCGTCGAAAACTGCGACGACATGAAACCCTCTGTCCTCGAAACCTTTGTAATTGACCAATGCGTGACCAAGATTTCCAAAGCCGACGATTGCTACTGGCCAGTCCTCGGTGAGGCCCAGCTCGCGCGAAATCTCGGCCACTAAGAACGGCACCTCGTAGCCCACTCCCCGGGTCCCGTACGTGCCGAGGTGAGAAAGGTCCTTTCTCACCTTTGAGGCATTGACACCGGACAGTTCCGCAAGGGCCTCTGATGCGATGGTCGAGCGTCCTTGATCTGCCAGATCGACCAATACACGCAAGTAGATGGGGAGTCGATTGACGGTGGCCCCAGGTATGCCAGAGGAGGTCACGGGCCGCCGATCAAAGAAGGCAAGTCTAAAGGATCCATTCCACCTTCAAAGACCACGACACCTCCCTGTTCAACTACAGGCACCGACCATCCGTATTTGATCTCAAGACCTGCATCAAGCGACACGTCCACCGAGCGATAGACGATGCCTAAGGCCTCGAGCGATTCGATTACAGGACCGCACAATCCACAATTCGGCCGCATATACAGGGTCACTTCACTTTTCAAATGAAGCCGTCTATGCCCAGTCGTCCCCGTATCGCGATCATCTCACCGACATGCATGTATCCATGGGCGATTATCGGAGCTCCCAAAAGGTAACTGGCTTTGCGACCGCGCCAGATATCGAGCATGGCCGAGTCGAGGTGACCAGTCAGCGATGGCAATCCTTCAACAGCGGAGTCGATATCGGTCACGTCTTCCAAAGTGGCGGGGTCAACGTCTTTTAGCCAGGCCGTCGTCTCATCTGCAACCGCTTCCCAGTACGAGTCGAGCACGGCAGCGTCGACATCGAAACCCGCAACCTCGTCGTCGCTAAAGCCCGTACCGTTTCGATAGTCGCCTCCAAGTCGGTCGGACCAGGCGGTGAAGATCTGGGGAGTTCGCCGGATGACTGAATTGATAACGAAGTCTTCCGTTCGAGCCATGTGCCAAACCAGCCAAGCGATCGAATTGCCCACTTCGCCTGGGCGAACCAACCGCTTGTCGAACGGAACCAGATTCGACACCGATGTGTTGTAAGCAAAGCGCACGCCGCGGTGTTGACTGGAGATCCACTTGATGACATCCATAGTCGGCAAACTATATGCGAGCAAGTGAGGTAAGACCAAGCGCATCCATCGCGCGCTGGATGAGACTTGATATTACGAATACTTGATCGAAAGCAAGCAAAAGGCCAAACATGAAGAGCAGATCTCCAGCCACGAGCATTATCAGCATCTGTCTGCGTTTGAACCAACTTAGGGTGCCCGTCAATTTCGAAACTCCCAACGCCGCAAGCACGAAAGGAACACCAAGGCCCAAGGAGTAAACGGCCAAAAGCAGCGCCCCGCGGCCAGCGCTCTGCTGGGTCGCTGCCAAGGCGAAGGTTGCACCCAATGTTGGGCCTATACACGGGGTCCAGCCGAAGCCAAACGCCAATCCCATCAGGTAGTTTCTCGCCACCCCAGTTCCGGGACGGGACTGAAATCGTTTTTCCGAATAGAGCCACGGAAATTTAATGATGTCCATGAAAACCAAACCCATAAAGGCGACCAAAGTGCCAGCTACGATCCTTATGACCTTGCCGTTGGTAATCAGGTAACTACCCAGGACGCTGGCCGTAACCCCAAGCGCCACAAAAACCGTTGTGAAACCCAAGACGAAGATCACCGTAGGCCCAAGCAGCCTGTTCGCTTTAGCTTGACCAGAACTGATCGACTCGATCGAAGTCCCACTGACATACGACAAGTACCCCGGCAGCAATGGAAGAACGCATGGCGACAAGAACGAGGCCATGCCCGCTAGGAAGACAACTAGGATGCTTACATCAGCAACAGAGCCAAGCGCGTTCAGCAATCTAGCGCTCCATGAGCGATTCGACTCTGCCCTTGATCTCCACCGCGGTCATCGGCCCGAATACCCTTGCCACGAGCTTGCCTTGCCGGTCGATGAACATGGTTTCAGGGTAAGCCCTAACTCCATATAACTGCTTGCTGATACTCGCGGATGAGTCCCGGAGATTTGTATAGCGAAGTCGATGCGTTTTTATGAACTGTTCGGCATCTTCACGAAGGTCTTCTGAGTTAACGCCAAGCATCACAAGGTCAGTTGAGGAAAAGTTCTCGTACGTGATAGCAAGATCATCGGCTTCGTCTTGACATGGGATGCACCAAGACGCCCAGAAATTGACCAAGACGGGACGACCTCGAAAGTCAGAGAGGCTTACCTCGTTGCCTTCGAAAGTTTTGGCCGTGAAGCCTGGCACCACTTGACCGACAAGCAGCGGCTTGCTCTTGCCAAACACGGCAACAGCGATAAACACCACGAACACCAACGGCAAGACGACGAATGAAAGGCGCTTGATCACTTCGTGATTGATTTGGTGCGAGTCTTTAGAAACCCGACGAACATCGTCGAAACCCCAACCAGCAGTCCGATCGAGAAGATAGTACTGCCCACCGATCCTTTGACACTAGCGAACCCGCTTGCAGCAGCTACGACAGTCGTGCCCGCCGCTATCAAGACGTTCGCAGCCGCAAGGCGGCGCAGATCATCGTCGGGCCGGCGAGACAACTTCCACGCCGACCACAACGCTCCCGAAACCACCACGAAGAAACCGGCAAAGGACGCATATCGAGCCAGCAGCAGGACGGCATCAGGTAAAACTTCGCGGGCTCTCGGGATGCGGCCGGAAACGTCGAGAGCGTCAGTTTTGAGAACGGCCGTGAAGACCGCACCCGTCGCGAAGATGGCAAATATCCCAACGCCGATCGATACCACATGAGTAAGACGGCGGGAAGCCAACAGGTACAACGTACCAAGTGCCAAAACAGGAACGTTGATGATCGCCCCCAGCAAGAAGTAGACCCGAAACCAATACGGAGTCCACCCCCCCAACATACCCATCGCAGCTGCAAAGGATGCGATCGAAAACATAAGCATCGCAAGGGTCCAAGCAAGTTGATGTGGTTTGCGTTTGGCAAAGAACTGCTGCCCCAGTTGTGCCGCGAACAATCCGCTCACTGCTGCTGCCGCCAACGGGAATATCCACGTCATAGCAGCCTCTTAAGCACTTTGCCGGACGCGAGTCTTGGTAGGTCTAAGACGAATTCGATCTCGGTGGGCACCTTGAAACGAGCCAGCGAACGCGTGCAATGAACGGTCATTTCGGCCTCGCCCACCGACTCGCCAGGACGAGCAACGACGTACGCTTTGACGCTCTCTCCCTGGAGGGGATGGGGCACTCCAACCACCGCCACATCGGCCACGGCTGGATGCATCCGAATGACGTCCTCAACCTCTTTGGGATAAACATTGAAACCACTCACTATGATCAACTCCTTCATCCGGTCAACCAGCCATAGATAACCGTCTTCGTCGCGATAGGCGACGTCTCCAGTGCGAAACCAGCCATCGGAAAAAGCCTCAGCGGTCACTTCCGGCTGATCCCAGTACCCTTGGAAAACATTAGCCCCTCTTACCCAGATCTCACCAGGATCTCCCGGTGAAGCATCCTCCCCCGTCTCGTTCACGAGGCGCAACTCGATGCCTTCCAGGGTTTTGCCGATCGACCCTTGACGTTGCTGTGTCATGCGCGTAGTCGTAAGGGTAGGTGAGGTTTCGGTCAACCCATATCCCTCCCAGATCTCCACCCCAAATCGATCCCTGAATGCCGATATCACTTCGGGTGACAGCGCAGAAGCCCCAGAAACCGCGAACCGAACGTGCGCAAGGTCACTCGCCTCAAGACCGGGGGCCGTTAGCCAAGAGATAAACATAGGTGGGGCACCGATCAAGATGGTGACTCGATGTCGCAGGACCGCTTGCATGGTTTCCGTAGCATCGAACCTTTCTACAAGAAGGACAGTCGCCCCCTGCCTGAAGGTGAGACCAAGGACGACGTTGAGAGCGTATATGTGGAACATCGGCAAAACCCCTAAAACGATATCGCCTGGCTCGGTACGCGCCCCCTTTATATTCAGCATCTGCTCCACGTTCGCAGCGAGGTTGCCGTGGGTCAACATCGCCGCTTTCGGCGCCCCCCCTGTCCCCGACGTATAAGCCAGAACCGCCAAACTTTCGGGTTCGATTTCGACTTCAGGTGCAGCGGCATCCTCGAAGATCTGATCGAAGGGTCGCGCGGTCAGATGCTCACCGATGACGAACACCGGTGCGGTATGGGGGCCAGCCGACATAACTTCGTTGACCACTGAGTCATCGGCGATGATCACCCTTGGCGTGACGCTTGAAAGGTAGGGCCGAAGTTCAGCTGTCTTAAAAGATGGGTTTAGCGGAACGCTCACCGCTCCGGCCCTAAGGATGCCGAAGTGGATGACTATGAATTCCGGTCGGTTTCCAACCGCAAAAGCAACTCTGTCGCCGGCCCTTACTCCAAGTCGGTAGAGTCCTGCCGCGAACGAATCAACTTGTTTGTCCAGATGGGAATACGAAAACGACCGATCACCAAAGATGATGGCGGGCGTTTCGGGATGCCCGTTGGCACCAGCACGTAAGTCGTCAGCGAGGTTCATCTCGCCTAAAGTATCCCAATGCGAAGGTCGATATCGCCGCGGATGATAAAGCGCAGTGTGATTTGCCTGATAACGGTGTTTGCGCTCACGATAGGAGCCTCATCAGCACACGCCTCAAGCATCGAAGACTGCTTCACCTCCAAACTCAACGGGGCTCGGTCTGCGGCCGGGAAGGCTCAACTAAGTACACGGGGCGACCTCGTTGCCATCGCTCGACGACATTCAGAAAGGATGGCCGCGGCGGGCGAGATATTCCACAATTCCAACCTTCGCAACGAAGCTCCGGCCGATTGGAAAACCATAGGGGAAAACGTAGGCCGGGGCCCCGATTGCGGTGGTATTCACGATGCCTTTATGGGCTCGCCGCTTCACAAAAAGAACATCCTCGACTCAACCTTCACTTTGATAGGCGTGGGGGTTGTGGTTGGCGCCGACAACACCATCTTCGTCACTCAGGTCTTCATGCAAAGCCAAGGATCAGCGCCGCCCCCAAGCGGCACCGCATCACCACCAAGGCCACGAGCCCCTAGGGCGCCCCCCAAGCCAAGGATCGCACCATCACCATTACCGTCGCCGTCCCCATTGCCTCCGCCACCGCCGGGTTCGTTGGTTACCGGTCAAACCGTGGCGTATCTGTTGATCCTAGAGACGGAGGAGTTCCCAACCGACGAAGAAGCAGCGCTTTACCTGCGATCGAAGGGTTCTAGTTAGAATCGTTTGATGACGCGACCAAGAATCATCTGCTCCACCGGGACGTTCTGGATGTGGCCACTTGAACGAACGCTCGGAACCTTGGCAGAAGCAGGGTTCGACGCGGCAGAATTGATGGTGACTCGCGACCCACGAACCCAATCGGCTGAAGTGCCATCGGCGGTGGCAGCCAAAGAAGGGATCTCGATCACCGCATTGCACGCACCCATGCTGGTGCTAACGCGTCGGGTCTGGGGGCCCAACTT
>JBDSRR010000083.1:0-4639 GCA_039929185.1 Actinomycetota bacterium | reverse complement strand
GTCGGTCGCAAGCAACTCCTAGACGATGGGATCGCCAGCACGATCGGAACCAACGGCAAGGTCAACTTGGTCGAATTGGTTCAAGCCATGCAAGTGGCAGCCACACGCGACATCCGTGGTGCCAAGGTTCTTCCATCGATGCTCGACGTTATGGGACTTCAGAGTAACCCCCGCATATCGCAAGCATTGACCGTCCTCAGTGACTGGGAAGCGGCCGGAGCACACCGACGGGATCTCGACGGTGACGGTCAATACGACAACTCCGCTGCGGTCGCACTGATGGATGCCTGGTGGTTGAAGTCATTGAAAGCCGCCTTCGGCCCCACGCTGGGAAGTGCATTCGAAGCAGTGCCGAACTCGATCGACGACAAGCCCGGGCCCGGTGGCAGTTCTTACCTTGAAGGCTGGTATGGGCATCTGCAGAAAGACCTCGACTCTCTGCGTGGATCGCCAGTAGCCTCACCCTTCTCACGGGCATACTGCGGAAACGGGTCGCTAACGGCGTGCCGAGCAGCACTGGTTGCGAGTCTGAGTGACGCAATCGCAACACTGGAAACTCAATTCGGAACGGATCCAAACACATGGAACGCCGATGAAGCGGGAGACAAGATCGCGTTTTCCGGTCTCGACTTAACTGGACCAAAACCTATGATGTGGCAGAATCGGCCAACGTTCCAACAAGTACTTGAGTTCGACGCTCCTTAAAGCAGTTCGCGTTGGTCTAGCTGAGCTCCGAGACCCAATAAAGGCATCAAGCGCGCAGGCTTATATGAAGTCGTCTATGCCCTACTACGGCGTTGCGGCGCCGAAACAACGGTCGGTTTACAGCAAGGTGTTCGCCGATCATCCACTTGAAACATTCGAGGAATGGGAAGAAACAGTTCTTGAGTTGTGGCGCACGGCGAAATTTCGCGAAGAAAGGTACGCCGCTATCGAACTGACAGGACACAAACTTTACCGTCCATACCAAACGCTTGAGGCACTGCCCATCTACGAAGAGATGATCACGGACGGAGCATGGTGGGATTACGTCGATGCCGTGGCTGTACAGCGCATCGGCAAACTCCTATTACCCCTTTATCGAAATCCGATTACCACAACCATGAAGCTCTGGTCGGTTGATCCCCATCTTTGGAAACGCAGGTCGTCGATAATCTGCCAGGTTGGCCAGGTTGGGTTGAAGGGCGACACCGACCTGAAACTGCTTTACCACTGCATCGAAAACAACGTAGATGACCGCGACTTCTTCATCCGCAAGGCTATCGGATGGGCATTGCGAGCTTACGCGTGGATCGATGCCAAGGAAATCACCGACTACGTGGCAGCGCACCCAGCGTTGAGCCCCCTAAGCAAGAGAGAGGCACTTAGGAATACACTCAGAAACCCCCAACCGGAAGGACAAACATAGATGAGCAATGCAGTTGTGCACTTCGAGATCATGGGACCTCGCGGCGAGGAACTCGGAACATTTTACACCGATCTATTTGGCTGGAAAGGCGAGTGGGTTTCGGAAATGAGCTACTCGATCATCGACACGTTCGCCGGTGAAGGCATCAACGGTGGCATCGGTGGTTCTCAGGACGGGTCCAATAGCCTCACCTTTTACGTAGAGGCGGCGGACCTTCAACTTGCCCTCGACAAGGCAGTAACTCTCGGCGGAAAGATCGTCCAAGAAGTGACCGAGATTCCGAACGTAGTCACCTTTGCTAAGTTTGCTGACCCAGAAGGCAACGTCATCGGTCTAGTCACCAGCGCAGTCCCCGGACAGGAAGCCCCTGGCGTTTCAGCCGGAACCAATCCAGCTATCGGCTGGTTCGAAGTGCTTGGCCAAGATGGTCTAGCGCTTCAGACTTTCTACAAGGAACTGTTCGGCTGGACGATCAAAGGTAGCGCCGGAATGCCCAGCTATGGCGAAGTCGAAGCCGTTGGTGCAGGCATCCCCGGGGCAGTTGGGTCAGTCCCACAAGGCCAACCCAATGTCACCGTCTACGCACAGGTCGACGATGTACAGAAGTGGTTGGAAAAGGCCGAACTTCTTGGTGCCAAGACGGTGCTCGAGCCCTTCAACCCAACACCCGACACAACGGTGGCAGCGTTCAAAGACCCGCAGGAAAACATCTTTGGCCTTTACCGATACGTAAAGTCATAGAGAACGAACTTTCACTCGCCGAAGCACGGCGAATAGCACTAGCGGCACAGGGGTTCGGCAGACCATCACGCCTGCCGAATCTCGTGTCGCGTTTGGGCGTCCTTCAGGTCGACTCCGTGAACGTGTTGGTGCGCTCGCATTACCTACCTGCGTTTTCTCGCATCGGGCCGTACCCAAGGAAGCAGCTCGATGAACTCGCCTACAAGAAGCGACGCTTGTTCGAGTACTGGGGACACCAGGCTTCGCTGTTACCTGTCGAATTGCACCCATTATTTCGTTGGAGGATGAACAGTGACCCGCACCATCGCTACCTAGCATGGGCGAAAACCAACGACAAGTTGCTCAAGGTGGTGATGGCGCAGGTCAACGACCGTGGCCCAATCTCGGCATCAGAGTTGACCGATACCAAAAGAGGTGGCGGTGGTCCGTGGTGGGATTGGGGCGAGGGCAAGGCGGCACTCGAGTATCTATTCGTCACGGGGCGGGTAACCACATCAGCCCGGCGAAACTTCGAGAGGCTCTACGACCTGCCCGAGAGAGTGATCCCGCAAGACGTTCTTTCGACACCGACACCATCGGACGACGATGCCCGTCGCGCGTTGATCGAGTTTTCCGCTAAGGCGCTCGGTGTTGCCACCGTTTCGGATCTAGCCAACTACTTCCAGATGTCGAAAACCATGGTGCGCGACCTTGTGCAGGATTGCGCGCTTCAGTCCGTACGAGTCGAGGGATGGACACAGCCAGCATTCATGCCGAATAAAACCAAACTCGCGCCCAGATTCGAAGGCAGCGCACTGCTGAGCCCATTCGACTCGTTGGTTTGGGAACGTCCTCGAACCGAACGACTATTTGGGATGCACTATCGCATCGAGATCTATGTACCCGCTCCAAAACGGATCTTTGGGTACTACGTTTTGCCATACTTGCTCGGCGAGGAGTTGGTTGCAAGAGTCGACCTTAAAGCAGACCGAAAGGCATCGGCACTATTGGTAAAGGGCGCGTTTCCCGAAGATGGTCAGAAGCCCGCCGCTATCGCCTCGGCCTTGCGAATAGACTTAGAGCGAATGGCCGAGTGGCTCGAACTGGACCGCATCGACACGTCATCAACCCGCGGTGACGTTGGGGACAAACTGAGATCCGTTAGACGAACGAGTCGATCCACCTAATCATCCGCTCAGTCAAGATGTCGAGCGGCAGAGCGCCGATGCCTAGTAGTTCGTCGTGGAACTTTCGGATATCAAATGCGTCACCCAGGCGTCGCTCCGCTTCCGCCCGCAAGGATTTGATCTTCAACTCACCGATCTTGTATGCCAGCGCCTGACCCGGCCACGATATGTACCGATCGATCTCCACAGTTATGTCGTGTTCGGGCTTAGATGAATTCGCTTTGAAGAAATCGATGGCTTGGTCGCGCGTCCAACCCAGCGCATGGATACCTGTATCAACCACCAGACGAACAGCGCGCCACATCTCGTAAGTCAACTGGCCGAACTTGCTGTAGGGATCCTGATAGAAACCCATCTGTTCGCCAAGGCTCTCTGCATACAGCCCCCACCCCTCGATGTACGCCGTGAGAAGCGAGTTCTTCCGAAACTCCGGTACATCCTGCATCTCTTGTGAAAGGGCAAGTTGAAGGTGGTGTCCCGGAACCGCCTCATGCAGCGTGAGGGCCTCCATCTCCCACTTGGGTCGCGACTTCAGGTCATATGTGTTGGCGTAAAAATATCCCGGCCTTGCGGCCTCCGGTGAACCGCGCATGTAATAGGCAGTAGTTGTGGTTTTTTCGATGTAGTCAGGCACGGGGGCCACTCCGTATGGCAAACGTGGAAGCACACCGAACAACTTGGCGAGTTCCGGGTCTGCACGTTTCGAGATGTCGCGGTAGGCCGCCAAAAGATCAGCCGCGTCGTCGAAATAGAACTGCGGATCGGTTCGAAGGAACTCACAGAACTCATCGAAGCCGCCGACGAATCCGGAACTAGCGATCACGTCTTGCATCTGGGCTCGGATCCGTTCAACTTCCGACAACCCCACTTCGTGGATCTCGCCAGGAGTCATATCGGTCGTAGTGAAATAGCGAACCAGCCATGCGTACCACGCATCGCCATCTGGCAGATCAGACCAAGAGGTTGTTTCGCGACACCGCGGAACATAAGAATCCACAACAAACTTATTGAATGCCTGATATGAAGGCAACACATGCGAATCCACGATGCGTGTCGCCTCGAGTTCGCCGGGTCCACCGCGAAGGGTTTTCGACAGGCTTAGGTGCGAGGTCTCATCGTGTCCTGCATCACGCAGCGTTATTTTTGGAGGCGTCACTCCAAGCTGCACTCCCCGTTCCATAAGCGCGATGGACTCGTCGATAAACTGCGGGATCGCCTTTAGTCTCGCCAAGATGTTGTCGATCTCGGATGCAGTCGTGGCTGGCATCAACTCGACCGTCTGTGCAACCCAACTTTGCGGCCCCCCCATGGGGCCTATTCGCAA
>JBDSRR010000082.1:0-3081 GCA_039929185.1 Actinomycetota bacterium | reverse complement strand
CCCGAGTACAGATCCTCGAAGCACGGATCCGTGAGCTTGAAGTTGAGGTAGCAACCCAGCCAGAGCGGGCCCCCCGAGAGACCGTAAGCGTTTAGTCCCAACAGACCAGCCTAAGAGCTGGTTTTTTGTTGCAACTGACGCCCCCTTCGTGGGGCGTCAAGTGTTTTTAACCCCAGCTAGGTAGAGCCAGCTAGGTAGAGGTTGAGCGTTTGCGCTCCGGGTACGGGGCGGAAGCCCAATCCTGCGGGGTTCGTTTGTAATTGGCCATGCGTTGACGCAGATGGTCGGGGATAGAACCTTCATTCGGTTCGAGTTTCAGCCTCTTGCAAACGGTTCTGGCTGCGTCCAAGGAAGGCACCACGAATCGCAGCCACTCGCCATCTTCTGCGATCAGCAGCAATTGGGTGCTGTTCAAACCGATGCGCATGATGGTTCCCTCAACTCCTGAGCGAGTCTTTATGAATTCGAGCGGTGAGGATACGGGCGTAGATGTCATCGCAAAGGATGTTAGTCGCTTTTTTGCGGAAGATTCTGCCCGTTAGAACAAAACAGTCCCTCCACGGTCCGTTTTGTTCTAACGGTGAGCACCTGTTAGTCGATGGGCCCTATTTGCGTGCCACTCCGAAGAATCCTGAGCCCGCCCGATTGCCCCAAACGTACTCAGCGCCCCCTTGCTCGAACCTTCGCGCTAACTCTGGCCAAGCCATCTGTACCCATGGACCTGCGAACGAGTAGACCACGACTACCCGACCCCCTTTGCGTACGACCCGAAGCATCTCTTCAGGATAAACGATGGAGTTTTGAAGGATCACAAGGTCGAACTCGTCGGCATCGAAGGGTAATGCAGCGCTGTCCGCTTTCTGAAAGTCGATAAGCAGGCCATCGGCAACAGCCTGATGTTGTGCGATGGCGACCATCTCGGGGGTGATATCTACGCCGCGTATCGTGGCATCCGGAAAGCGCCTGGCTACCCGTGTTGCTACGAACCCAGTTCCCGTCGCTACATCTAGAACCTGTCCTGGGGGAGTTCTTATCTCGTCGAGTGCGGCGTCGAGGGCCTCGCCATAGCCTTCGATCTTGGTCCAGTTTTCGTACGCTATCGACATCAAACTGAACGATTTGCCATAGATGTTCGTAGCCCAGCGAAGTTTCTCCGGATATTTTGCGAATGACCACACGAATCCGCCCATGAGTGCGGGCCCCCAAGTAAGTGCGGCCTTTTTTACTTCCATGACGACTCCGGGGACGACTCCGGGGACGACTCCGGGTGCAGCGTATGCCAGTCGGTCATCTGTTGGTACTTAGACCCTATGTACAGCAAGAGATCTTCATCGTTTGCGATCAACTGAAGTCCGATGGGTAGTCCAGACCCCCCCCTGGAAGTGAAGCCGCATGGAATAGTTATTGCTGCCATGTTGGTCATGTTAGCCGCCGACGGCAAGCGTCCGAGTCTTTGAGCGATGGGCCGTCGAGGACTGCCTTCCTCTTTCTTGCTGGCCTCCTCGTGAGTGGGGGCCGCGCATGGGCATGTTGGGGTTACGAGCACATCGATGTCTTCAAAGGAATCGAGGAACAAAGCGCAAAGCCGTGCTGCCTCATGCTTGCCAGCTTCGATCATCTCCGGCGACATGAACGTCTGCATGAATTCCATGTACGACCTGGTTTCTTCGGTGTATTCATCTTTGTGGCTGGGCCACCACCCTCTGGTTTCGTGGACACCCAGTGCGTCCCGCAAGACAATGCTGGCTCGGGGCATATCGAAGTCTGCGAAGTTGGGTACGGATACTTGCTTCGCGCTGGCGGCGATCTTACTGATGAGTTCGACAGCATCAAGAAATGCCGATGCGACATCGGGCTCGATGTCATCGCCAAAGGTTTGCATCGACGGTATCCCGAGGCGAAACGTTTTATCGGTTCGATCAACTATTCGATCGGCGATGACTTCCCACAATTTGATCAAGTTGGTCACAGAGTCTGCGATGGGGCCGACTGTATCGAGTCTAGGAGAAAGGGGAATGACGCCATCAGTGGGGACGATACCGCGGCGCGGCTTAAGGCCGGTGATTCCGCAAAGCGCTGCTGGCACACGGATCGAGCCGCCGGTGTCGCTTCCCATCGCCATTGATATATGACCTGCCGCCACAGCAGCGGCAGAGCCTCCGCTTGAACCACCTGGGATCCTTGCGATGTCCCATGGGTTGCAGGTGGGGGGGCTCACATATCCGAATGCGAATTCGTGAGTATTCGTTTTCCCTAATATGACTGCACCAGCCTTACGAAGGCGAGTTACCACGGCAGCATCTTCGGCGGCGATATTGCCCTCTAGAACCTTCGATCCCGCTGTTGTTGGTAACCCCTTTACGTCGATGATGTCTTTGATGCCTACGGCAATCCCCGCGAGCGGACCCTCAACCGACGCCTCCGCCGACAGAGACTTCTCATCTAGGGTTTTCCAAGCTTTTATCCACGGATCGGTCTGCCTGATCAGACTGAGCCGCTGTTGGTTGTCTTCGAATGTGTCCATCGCCCGTTAGTCTATGGGAATGAACGAAGACATCGAAATCTCGCCCGATACTCTTGTGAGGTTGCAGGCTGAACTCGAGGACCTGACGACAGACGGCCGCGACAAGATGGCTGAGCGCCTGCAAAGAGCGCGTGAACTGGGCGACCTCAAAGAGAATGCCGAGTATCACGCGGCCAAGGATTCTCAAGGGATGATGGAAGCGCGCATTCGTCAACTCCAACACACTTTGAAGAACGCAGTTGTGCGCGACGTTCCAACCGACCTGGCTAACGTCGCGCCGGGGCTAATCGTCACGATCAAAGACGGCGACGATGAAGATGACTATCTGTTTGCGAATTCCAATGAAGAGAAGCTGGCCGGTTTTCGCACTGTTACTCCTTCGTCTCCACTTGGAAAGGCTTTGGTCGGGAAAAAGATCGGCGATGTCGCCGAAGTCGCGGCACCTTCGGGCCGATTCTCTGTAACGGTGACTGCCATCCGCCCTAGACCGTGAAGCGGGCAATCTTGGCTGTCTTAATGGGGACGGTCTTGCTTGTTCTTGGGGAAATAGTTCTTGC
>JBDSRR010000081.1:0-3529 GCA_039929185.1 Actinomycetota bacterium | reverse complement strand
GCAGCCCTACAGCGTTCTTTCAAGCTTCTGGAGAAGATGGGCCTTACGGAAGAGGCCGGCGTGGTGGAGGCCGAACTGGCCGAATCATAATGCGCTAGGTCCGATTGAAGGACGAATAGTGATGTGCGGTACGCCGGTTCGCGCTGTGTATCGTTCGGTGCCCCCGGTGGGATTCGAACCCACACTGTATCGATTTTAAGCCGACTATCTCTACCGATTGGATTACGGGGGCGCTCTTACCTCTCCTAGTTTGAACGTTCCTGCCTCGGCATGTATTCGTCTCGGCTTGTCAGTTCCGGACACTTGATATGCGGGACCGCGGGCCGGCAGTTTGTTGCCAAGTATTCCGAGAACTTGTTTGCGGTTCGTGCGAAAATATATCTACGCAAGGAGGGAGGTGATCCAGTATTGAGTAGAAGCAACTGGACGAGCGAGGTGCCTGACTGCTAGGCATTAGTGGAATTCCATCAGTGTCACCTGTCCGTTTCGGCGTCGGATTAGTCCACCGGCTTGGCCTCTAGGCCAAACTGAAGCGGTAGTGATGTAAATGCGGGAGGGCTTCGGCTCTCCCGCTTTCTTTTGTCCCAGGTCGACTTGACAAATGAACCTACGGTACCGTAACCTACGGTACCGTAACCTAAACAAAGGACGAAAGATGAGCCAGCAAACACTCGCTCCCGAATCAGAGCGCATCCAACCACGGCCGATCACTGTCACGCCGCCCCCGAAGATCCAGCGTCTGGAACGCCGCCTCACTTTGCTGGTTACGATCCTGCCTTTCCTTGGGGCTGCCGTGGGTATCCCCCTTATCTGGGGAAATGGCATCGGTGGTTTCGACCTCGGACTGTTTTTCGTCATGTATTGCATCTCTGGCCTTGGCGTGACTGTGGGGTTTCACCGCTTGCTTACTCATAAGAGCTTCGATGCAGGGCCCAAGACCAGGGCCGCGCTCGCGCTGGCGGGTTCGCTTGCGGTGCAAGGTCCGGTCATCAGGTGGGTTGCCGATCACCGACGACACCACGCTTTCACTGACAAGCCTGGCGATCCCCATTCCCCTCACCTTGCCGAGACTGAGGGTGTCAAGGGTGTTTTTGCGGGGCTTTGGCATTCGCACATGGGATGGTTATTCGACAAGGAGATGACATCGGTTCCGCGTTTCGCTCCTGATCTTCTGAAGGAACCGCTCATGCGCAAAGTCGACAAGTTGTTCCCTTTATGGATCGTGGTGTCATTCCTTGCCCCCGCGGTTGCTGGTCTGTTATACGCGGGTACCTTGCGGGGGGCGTTCACTGCTTTCATATGGGGCGGTCTAGTGCGAATGTTTTTCTTGCATCACGTCACTTGGAGTATCAATTCGATCTGCCACTTCTACGGGCGACGCCCTTTCGAAAATGAAGATTTCAGCACGAACAATTGGATCATGTCCCTAGTTTCTTTTGGTGAAGGGTGGCACAACACTCACCACGCATTCCCAACCTCTGCCAAGCATGGTCTTGAGTGGTGGCAGTTCGACCCGACCGCAACAGTCATTTGGCTCATGGTGAAGGTGGGCTTGGCCCATAACTTGCGGGTGCCGAGCCCCAAACAGGTTGAAGCCAAGCGCGCGTAGTGACTGAGGACCTCGCAAGGGTCCGGATGACCGGACTGCAGCGGCGTGAACAACTGCTCGATGTCGCACGCTTGGTCTTTGCGGAGAAGGGTTATGACGCAACCTCGATCGAAGAGATCGCTAAGCGCGCGGACGTTTCAAAGCCCGTTGTCTATGAGCACTTCGGTGGCAAAGAAGGCATCTATCAAGTTGTCGTTCACCGTGAGATGCAAAGACTCCTAGCAAGGGTCACCGCGTCGTTGGGGGCCACGCACCCAAAGATCATGCTTGAGCAGGCGGCCGTTGCTTTGCTTACATACATCGAGGACGAACGCGACGGATTTCGCATCCTGATCCATAACTCACCCATCCCCGCGTCGACCGGCTCATTTGCGACCTTGATCGGAGACATCGCCTCGCAGGTCGAACACATATTCCTCGGCGAATTCAAAAGGAGGGGCTATGAACCGAAACTTGCACCCCTGTATTCGCATGCACTAGTTGGGATGGTCGCCCTCGTTGGGCAATGGTGGTTGGAAGCAGGCAAGCCCAGCCGCGAAAAAGTGGCTGCACATCTGGTCAACCTAGCGTGGAACGGGCTTGGCAATCTAGAGTTGAAGCCTAAGCTGACTACTTAAGAGCTCCCGCCGGCTTGAATGAAAGCGTTTCCCATCTTCGTGCCATGACACCAAGCATGTAAAGGGCGATATGAGGTTCTGATTCGAGGAGTCCTTGGAAGTCGGCGGCACCGATTACAGCAAGTTGCATGGGGCTGGAAGATGTAACAGTTGCACTGCGCATCGCTTTGGCTAACAGCGCTATCTCTCCAAAGAATTCGCCGCGCCCCATCGTGTCGCGCTGTTTGCCCCGTACAGAAACCGTCGCTGAACCCGAAAGGATCATGAAGAAGTCGCGCGTGTACGTGCCTTCGCGGATCAATTCCTCGCCATTAGGGACTTCACGAACTTCGACGAGCGAGGCGATCTTCTTCAGATGCTTCTTCGGAACGTCTTCGAACAGTCCGACGCATGCAAGCTGGTCAACCAGCGATTCGGCCACTATTGCACCGGGCGGGCGTCAGCTTCCCGAAGCCTTCGTGCCATCCCTTTTAGAAGTTTCAGCGAAAGGCCCGGACTTGTTTCAATGGCGCTTAGGAATTCTCGCTGACCAAGGACAAGAACCTTCATCGACGTGGCAGCCGTTACCGTTGCGTTGCGTGGCTGATGTTCGAGCAGGGACAACTCGCCGAAGGCATCTCCCGCTCCAAGTGTGGCGACCTTTCTGTTCCCGCGGCTGACGGTGGCCGTGCCCTGCGCGATGACGAAGAACTCGTGCCCCGTAGCGCCTTCTTTTGCTAGAACTCGACCTTCTTCCACGTCGAGCGTTTCGACGAGTCGGCTGATCGCTATCAGCTCCTTTTTCGATAGGGCCTGGAACATCGGAACTTCAGCCAACCGCTCTAGATATGCATCCTTCTTCATTTGAGTCTCCCCGAGTCTTGATCGCGAGATGTAAATCTATTTCATAATGGGCAGCAATGGACCCATTTATCCAAGATGCTCCCAGGCGCACCAACAGGTTTAGGACCGATCTGGCATTGCGCCACACTATCGAACGCCTCCTGCCGTCCGATGTGTTTGCCGCGGCAGAGCCACTTTTAGACGAGATGGGCGAGCGAACGGTCGATGAGCTGCCCCTGCTCGAAAGAGCCGCTGAGTTGAATCCGCCTCGACACGTGCCTTACGACCCGTGGGGAACCCGGATCGACCAGATCGAAGTTGACCCGGCATGGACCCGTCTTATCGAGATAGGCATCGAATCTGGTCTGGTAGCCATCCCGTACGAGATGTCGTTTGGCCAGTCATCTCGGGTTTTACAGTTTGGGCTCCAGCACATATTTATGCCTGTCTCGGCAGTAGCGGACTGTCCGTTGAGCATGAC
>JBDSRR010000080.1:0-24540 GCA_039929185.1 Actinomycetota bacterium | reverse complement strand
GGGCCTTGACCTTTCAGTCGGCATGCTCAGCGAAGCGAGAAGGCTGACAGGCGCCTCATTGATTCAGGCAGACATGCGTTCCTTGCCGGTTCGCTCTTCCACGATGGCAGCCATTTGGTGTTGCGCTGCTCTGCTTCACCTCCCCAAGCGCGAGGCACCTACGGCAATCTCTGAGTTCCAACGGGTGCTCCGTCCCGGTGGGCTGCTGTTTTTAGGTGTGCAGCAGGGAATTCATGATGCTCCGCGTTACAGCCAGAGTGTTGTTCGACACTTCGCGGACTACCTGCCCCACGAGATGGAAGACCACCTGCGACGTGTCGGGCTAACCCTGGTCGATCAATCAACAACTGTGACAGGATCAGTGTCGTGGCTCCAAACAGTCGCACGCAAGGCGGCCTAACGGGGCGTTGGAACCGACCGGCTTCGCCGGGCTCACGGCCAGATCCACTTGGCGCAGATGGTCCAGTAGGACCAGGTGGCACAAGAACAATGCTGGAAGCAAAGGCCAATTACAAAAGGAGCAAGAACCATGACCGATCTTGAAAAAGCCGTGGCCACCCATATGGCTAACATCGTGAAGCGAACAGGCAAGTCAATTCCGGAACTCGCAGCCATCGTGAAAGGCAGCGGACTCTCCAAGCATGGAGAATTGGTCGCCATGCTCAAGTCCACCCTAGGCATGGGGCACGGCGACGCCAACACCCTAGTGCACTCGGTGCTCAAGTCCGAGGGGCACGGTGCCACTGCTGCGCAAGGGCTCTCGGCCGAGCAGGTGCTTGACGGGCTATACGCAGGCCCGAAGTCGGCGCTCCGGCCGATCCACGACAAGCTGATGGCGGCGATTCGGAAGTTCGGGGATTTCGAGGAGGCGCCCAAGAAGACCTATGTCAGCTACCGCAGAAAGAAGCAGTTCGCCATGATTGGCCCAGCGACGAACACTCGGGTGGAGGTCGGACTCAATATGAAGGGAGTAAAGGCCACCGATCGCCTACAGGAACTGCCGTCTGGACAGATGTGCAACTACAAGGTCAAGCTCACGGACGTCAAGGAAGTGGACGCGGAGCTCGTCGCGTGGATCAAGGCGGCATATGACGCTACTGGCTAGAGTGCTGCACCGGGCGTCGGCGTATACGGTGTGGTTCCAGTGAAGAATCGATTGAGGCTCAAATCTTGTTCTCTGATAATCATCGGCATCTCCTTCGCTGGATGCCAACAGAGTCAGCAACCCTCTCGGAAGCCCGCCCCATCATCTGGGCCGACCGAAGAAGTGCAGTTAGGGATTGCTTATCCCCATAAGCTGTTCGTCCATTGCGGCACTCTTGGGACGGAATTCGCTGGTCAAGAGTGGGATGCAGACCCTATTCTCAGCGAACACAACCCTCCTCAGGGATGGGATGAAAATGAAGAATCAGGAACCATGACTCTAGTCTCTCAAGACCGAGCAGAATTCCGAAGCTCCACGGATGACAGGACTGTTCAGTTCAAACCGCGACCAAGTGGCTTCCCGGATCCAAATGAAAACTGTGAATAGCCCGCGACTCCGCCGTGGACTTCGTATCGTCGCGCTTGTCGCCCTCGCCTTCTTCTTGCTCCAAACGATCGGGTGGATCGGCGTGGGCCGAAACCGGATTCCACCAGGACTTGTTGAGCAATTGGCGTCGCTAAACAATGGTCGTTTCGAGGTGGACGACGCGGGTCTGAGAAAAGTTCCAAAACGCCTCCGCTCGAAACTCCTGGCAGAACTGCTTAGCCAACGCGAGATCGTTCGGTCGCGGTACGAGGATACGTATCCAGATGAGACAGCAATCGACGCTCCCATCCCAAGACTAGATGTGGATTCTTGGCTCTCTACTCCTCTCTTCGGTTCCTTCAGTGCCCACATTTCTGAAAGGTCACTTGGCGAAGGCTTCTCTCGAAGGTATGTGTGGACGTTTCTCACCTGGACCCATGTTTCTATAGGCGATATCTACTGGATTACGTAACTGCATAACAAGCGCTCGGACCCTGACGGCGCGATGATAGGCTGAGAAAATAATGGCAAGCTTTCAGGCCCTCCTCTTGCCCGGCGGCGTCATGCCTGCGGAGTTCGCCTATCCCCAACTCGTTGCTGCGCTTGGGCCCGATGTCGATGTCCGCTACAAGGAACTCGAGTTATACGCGGGCGACGAACCTCCACCAGGGTGGGGCTTGGATAGCGAAATCCAGGGGATCCGTCGGCTCGCCGACGCTGGTGGGTTCGACCGCTTCCACCTTGTCGGCTACTCGGGCGGAGGCGCGTGTGCGCTCGCATTCTGCGCCGCTTATCCGGAGCAGCTGCTCAGCCTAACGCTGAGCGAACCCGCGTGGGGCGGGAACGAAGGCTGGAGCGACAAGGAACGAGACTATTGGCAACAACTCGATGAGATCATGGCCCTGCCCCCCGGGGAGATGATGACCGCTTTCATGCAGAGTGGTCAGCCCCAGGGTGTCGAGACGTCACCACCCGACCCGGAACCGCCGCCGCCCTGGTTCGCTAAGCGACCGGCCGGGCTTCGCGCCTTAAGTTCGGCATTCAAGACGTACCACCTCGACCTCGAACGTCTGCGGGCCTTTGATCGGCCCGTCTTGTACGTCACTGGAGGAAAGAGCAATCCGATCGAGAACGAGCCGATCGTGGATCGCCTAGGAAAGGTCTTTCCCGACTTCACCCGCGAGATATACCAAGAGCGTCACCATTTCGATCCGCCACATCGGGCAGAGCCCGAGCGGTTCGCAGCTTCACTAAAGAGGTTGTGGGAGCGTGCGGCCACGGCCATATGATGGACGAACTCCCTGTGGCAGACCAGAGGAACCCCAGGGTCATACTGCCTCATAACGAGAGCTCCGACCCACGGCAAGTTGTTCAGCGTTGGACACGGGCCATGACCGCCCACGACCTCGATGCTGCCGCGGCATGCTTCGCTCCCGAGTACCACGACGTAACACCCACCCGCCCCGGCCAGGAGTTCCACGGGCAGGACCGCGTGCGGCAGAACTTCGCGGCCCTCTTTGAAGGGGTGCCAGACCTAATGGCCGACCTCATTCGTGTCGTGGCCGATGGCGACACCGTCTGGATGGAGTGGCGAATGCACGGTATGCGCGTCGATGGCAGCCGCTTTGAGTTCGCTGGAGTCAACCTGTTCGGTGTTCGCGACCAGCAATTCGTCTGGGGACGGATCTACACCCAGCCAGTTTCAGATGAAGGTGATATCGATGCCCAGGTCGCGCGTATGACAAAGGGCTCGCCAGAGTCGACACGTTATGCCGAGCGTGGGCGGTGGAACCGACCGGCTCGCCGACAGCGCTGATGGAAGTGGTGGCGTTCCAAGACCAGATCCCCGACAACTTCTGCTACGGGTGCGGTCCCTCGAACCCAGTCGGCCTGAAACTCAAAAGTTATTGGGACGGCGAAGAAGCGGTCAGTACCTTCGAGCCGTCGTCACACCAAGCAGCAGGACCTAGACAGTTTCTCAACGGCGGAGTGATTGCGACACTCATCGACTGCCACTGTGTGTGTACCGCCGTGGCCAACGCCTACCGCCTAGAAGATCGGCCGATCGGGTCAGAGCCTCACATCTGGTGCGTAACCGCCGCCTTGAACGTGACATATCTTCGCCCGACTCCAATAGACAAGCCGGTTATGCTCCGGGTTCGAATCCTGGAGACTACGGCGAAAAAGACTGTGCTTGAGTGTTCCCTACATTCGGGTTTCGACGAATGTGCACGTGGCGAGGTTGTTACCGTGCGGGTACCAGAGAGTTGGCGCGTTGGGTGAGCGCAGTGCCCTCGTGCGATATAGCGCGCGGACCGATGACTCTTGACGGTGCCATGTCTGCGTTGACGACGCTCGCCGCGCACAACGAATGGGCTAACCGGCGGATCTTTGCGGCATGCTCTGATATCAGCTCAGCCAAGCTCAAGGAAGCTACGCATGGCTATGACTCCGTGATCGAGATACTGAAGCATCTCGTGCAGGTCCAGCACTCGTTCTTCGAACTCGCCCACGGCCGCCAACCGCAGAAAGTTCAAGTTGAGGAGTTAACGGAGTTGGGCACAGAGTGCGCCCGCATCGACCGTGCATATGTGGATTACGTTGGTACTCTGGGTCTGCCCGACGCCCAGACGACAAAGCAGTTTCTCGTGCCGTGGTTCGGGTTTGAGATCAGCCTGATGGAAGGCGTGCTCCAACCCTTGACTCACTCGCATAAGCATCGAGCAGATATATCTATGCTTCTGCCCCGCCTCGGTGGCACTGGCATCGAGATGGATCTCATCCAATGGTTCGATGAGGAACGAGGCCAGCGATGAAGTGTGGTGCGAAGCCACGGTGCTGTCTTACGGGGCGTTGGAACCGACCTTTTTCGGTATCCCCGACGACTCACGGCCAGAGCCGTTAAGCGGCGGAAGCAGCGCCAATGCCACAAGACCAGACATTTGGAGACCAGGCCCCCGGGGTGGTGACCCCACCGTCTTCGCATCGAGCACCGAGACGTTACCGAACCTTTTGGCGACGGTTTTTGGGCGGGAACGATCGATGGCCTGGTTTTCCTACCTGTCGGCTTCGCGGACAATTACTTACTGTCCGCTGACCGTGCCGCAGCAACGATCCTGGTATGGGGAACGGTTTCCTATTCCGTTTACTGGGTCTACAGCGTCCTACTCCATGCGCGCTACGGACAAACGCTAGGCAAGATGGTGGCAGGTGTGAAGGTGCTAGACCTATCTGAGGAACACGTTCCCTCGCTAAGGCAAGCGCTGATCAGAGACTTTCCTCATATCGTGGTCTCGGTAGCTTCCCTTGTCTACCTCTACGTGCTTGTTGTTGTCGGCAAGTATTCCCGCGAAGCAGAGATTGGAGGTCCTGGATTGGTCATAGGCATCGCCTCTATGATTTGGGTTCTTTTGGAATTGGTAACGATGCTGGCTAGCGAAAGACGGAGGGCGATCCACGATCTATTAGCCGGCACGGTCGTCGTCAGGGACGACCAACGGTGGACCGAATGATCGACTAGTGCTCGGCTCATAGTCGGGCTTGCGATATGGCTTCGTTAGTCCAGCCCCCGGCAGCGATCGCCAGCGCGAGGGCTGCGACCAGGACACTCCACTCGACGAGGAATATCAAGCCGAGGAAAACGATCAACGTAACGAGGGCAGCGGCACCTAGAATTCGCGTTCGCGGATGAAGAGCCCTACGAGTAGCGGTTGCAATCAAGACAAGGACGATGCCAGGTGAAGCGGTGATAAGCACCGACTCGTCGATCCGGGCAATGACATCCTCGAACAACATCGACAGCAATGTGTAGACCGCAGCCGCCGTGATCGCCGACCAAGTGGCCAACAAACCGACCTGCAGAGTTCTCCAACGCCCTTTGTTTCGAACTAGGACGACAACGATGGCTGCAAGCAGAAACAGGATTCCGCTGCTTCCCACCTTCATATTCATCTGCCCGCCGAATCCCTCTAAGAGATTGCCGGCCAATACCAGCGATGCACCGATCAGGAACCTGCGATCGACCGCAGTACCAGTGACCCATCGCTGCAAAACGAACATGCTAGAGAACCACAGAAGCGACGCCACAGCTGCAACCAGGGCAACCACAACAGGAACGTCGCCGATCATGTCAAGGATTCCGGCCACCATTACCACAAGAGCGAAGGTGATCGACGACGCCGCGACCATCTTGGACTCCCAGGGCGACTTCAACGCAGCACCCAAAGCAGGAGATGTTTGATGGTGATCTCTTCGAATCTCATCGTGTCGCTTTCCTCCTCCTGGGTTATGACGCCTACGCCGAAGGATTCGACATTTCTTGGGCAAATCCTACCTGCGCCACGCACGAATCCAAAAAAGATTGATCGCGAGGTAGGAGAACGGCCACGAATGTCGAAGTGTTTTGCTACGACAATCAACAGAAGGAAGGTGCTCGATTTGGATCGATCAATCTTGACGTCGCTTAAGCGCGTCTTACTCGCTACGGCCTTAGCTGGAGGTCTTGCCGTACTCGCTCCTGCCGCGGCCGATCCGACCACAGTACGGCTACCGTGTGATCCGCTCGACCCGGCACTGTGCCTCCTGCCGTTCCCCAACGATCGTTTCACGACGACCGATCTGAGTACCGACACCGATCGAAAGATCGACTTTCAGCTCGCCGAGATGCCTAGAAGCGCAGTCGGCAAACCGATCGACCCAACAGAGTGGAACCGCAACGACGGATTCTCACCAGGGTCGATGCTGATGACGTTTGTTCCTGGTCTCGATCTTCATCGAACCTGGGGCACGCCAACCGACCACATATCCGATATCGGTCGATACGCCGCCGCCAACGCTCCCATCTTGATCGTCGATGCCGCGACAGGTGAGCGGTGGCCCTTCTGGTCCGAACTCGACCGCAACTCGTTAACAGCAGACGGCGAAAGACTTCTCATCATCCGTCCTGCCATCAACTTCTTAGAAGGACATCGATACCTTGTCGCGCTTCGCAACATGAAGGACGCCGCTGGTAACACGATCGACGCCAGCCCCCAGTTCGCGGCTTACCGCGACGGGGCACCTGGCCCGATGGACCCGACGTTTGACGAGTCCAGGCGCGGCGAGGTAAATGGAATCATCAACACGATCTCGGACGCAGAAGCGGCAAGAGGCAACGGCTTTATTCCTTCCAAACTGTTCTTAACGTGGCAGTTCACCGTAGCGTCAGAAAGAAATTTGTCCGAGCGTGTTCTGCACATACGTGACGATGCCTTTGCTCAACTCGGCGACACAGTTCTTAACGATGGATCGATCCAGGGAAGTACCTCGCCCGCGTTCAAGATAACTGCAGTAACACCGAAGACCGGGAACAAACTGCGCCAAGTTGACGGCACGATCACCGTACCCAACTACCTCGACCGCCATCCAACTCCGGTGATCGAGAAAGATCCCGTGGCGGG
Organism: Actinomycetota bacterium; assembly: GCA_039929185.1. Taxonomy (GTDB): domain Bacteria; phylum Actinomycetota; class CADDZG01; order JAHWKV01; family JAHWKV01; genus JBDSRR01. Next base: position 17,592 of record JBDSRR010000080.1, on the reverse strand, counting down.
AGCAGTGCCAGGGCAAGTCGTAGGCGGACGTTTCCTGTACGGGCTCGACGGCCTTCCCATTCAGAACCCTGTCGAGCCGACCATCGACATACCGTTCGTTTGCACGATCCCGAGCATTTCCACACCGGCCATTCCTGCTCATCCAATGCTCTACGGTCACGGACTATTAGGAAGTCGCAATGAATCCACAGGTGGTTCCACGGACCGTGACCGCGAGCGAAACTTCATGGCATGCGCGGTTAACTGGATGGGCTTCGCCGAATACGACATTGGCAATGCAGTAGCGACATTAGCTGACCCATCGAACATGCCGACAATGGCGGACCGTTCCCAGCAAGGGTTCTTGAACTTTCTGTACCTGGGTCGGGCGCTTGTTCATCCAAACGGCCTAGCTGCAGATCCGGCCTTCCGGTCGGGTGGTCTGCCGCTGTTTCAGACCGGGGAATTGTTCTACGACGGCAACAGTCAAGGTGGAATCATGGGGGCGGCTCTAACTGCACTATCCGTCGACTTCACCCGCGCTACCCTTGGCGTTCCAGGGATGAATTATTCGACCTTATTGAACCGCTCAGTCGATTGGGAAGGTCCGCTCATCGATCAATCGATCACTGGCGACCTGAGCAACCCGGACGATCACCTTCCTGCTTATTCGTCGGTGCTTTACTCGATGTTTCCTGACAAAAAGGAGCAGCAACTGGTCATGGGTTTGTTGCAGATGCTTTGGGACCGCGCTGAAGGCAACGGCTACGCCCAGCACATAACTTCTGATCCATATCCGAACACTCCAGCGCATCAGGTCTTGATGCACGCAGCCTATGGCGACTTTCAGGTAGCCAATATTTCTGCCGAGGTCGAAGCGCGCACTATGGGTGCGAGGGTCATGGACACCGCACTTATGCCCGGCCGTCATTGGGACGCCGCCCCATACTTCGGCCTTGCACCATTCCCACGGAGCGGGTCGACGATCTTGCCATGGAGCGGCTCCGCATTGGTCTATTGGGACTCAGGCAACCTACCGCCGCCCAATGCAAACGTCCCGCCGTTACTAGACGGCGGCGATCCTCACGAGGACCCGCGGCGCGACCACAACGCGGCGGAGCAAAAGAGGCACTTCTGGTTAACCGGTGAAATCATCGACGTGATGAACGGTGGCTCATATCTGCTGTGCCGCCCAGGCTACGAAAGCTACATCCCAAGAGTGCAGAGTCAGTTCGCCATCGCCGACTGGTGTGTCGCCCCCTAGTCAATCGCCGAACGAAAGTCTCCTGGAGGGCGATTATTCCACCCTACGGGACAGTGGCGGGACACTGGTGGATTCAGAACTGTGGGCCTCGCTAGACTACGCGAGGCCCACGTCCCGAAAGAACGCTTTCTTAGGCAGGCTTTACGTTCGAAGCTTGCAGGCCTTTTGGCCCAGTGCTTGTTTCGAACTCGACTGCTTGTCCCTCTGAGAGTGACTTAAAGCCTTCGCCAATGATGGCGGTGTGGTGGACGAATACGTCCTCGCCTCCATCCTGCTGGATGAAGCCGAAGCCTTTTTCGTCACTGAACCATTTTACGGTTCCACGCATACTGTTACCTCCCTTCCTGCCGCAAAGGCGGCGCAAATTTGCTGCAAGGTCAGTCCAGATATGCAAAAACGCCGAGGGGCTCTAGCTCCACGGCGCTTATAAAGGAAACCGATCTACAACCACGGAAATTGTACCACCGGATTACTCTCGGTTCCAAATCGGGGGATGTGCCGCGGCTCGCTGCCCACCCCTTGCACCGCCTGCTCAACCTTCCTTAAGTAAACCAGCCGCTTTTTCCGGCACGTTTGCATAAAGGTCGGTAATCTCTTGGGCATGAACACTCAGCACATCACCCTGGGGGCGGGCTGCTTCTGGGGCGTGGAATATGTCTTCCGGCGCGTTCCCGGTGTAACCAACGCAGAGGTCGGATATGCGGGGGGCCACGTTGTCAACCCCACCTACAAGCAGGTCTGCTACGAAAACACCGGCCATGCCGAGGTAACCCGCGTAAGCTTCGACCCAAGCCAGATCACCCTTGAGCAGATCCTCAGCGTCTTTTGGGCCATGCACGATCCCACGCAGGTCAACCGCCAAGGGCCCGACGTGGGCGACCAGTACCGCAGTGCCATCTATACCAACTCCGACGATCAGTTGGCCATCGCCCAGGCATCCCGCGAGACCGCCCAGGAGCGCTTTAAAAAGCCGATCGCGACCGAGATCGTGCCGCTCGACACCTTCTACCCCGGCGAGGACTACCATCAGCAGTATTACGAGATGAACGGCCACGAGCCCTACTGCCACGTTGTCCCAGTCAAAGAAATGCAGCGCCTCGGACTCATCAGCGCGACCCCAAAGGAGAATTAGGCATGCCTCGATCGATATGGAATGGAGCAATCACGTTCGGCTTGGTCACCATTCCAGTCGGCTTGTATTCCGCCATCGACGAGAAAGATTTTCGATTCAACCAGTTGCACGGCGAGGACAGCGGGCGGATCCGCTATAAGAAAGTGTGCTCGAAGTGCGACAAGGAAATCTCCTCCGACGAGATCGTCAAGGGTTACGAGATCGAAAAAGACAAGTACGTGGTGTTCGACGAAGAAGAGTTAGCCGCCATTCCGTCTGAGAGCGGCAAAGCCATCGACATCGTTGCGTTCGTTCCTTTAGAGCAGATCGACCCTGTTTACTTTCAACGGCCCTACTATCTCGCCCCGGAATCGACTGGCATCAAGGCATACAAATTGTTGGAAAAGGCCCTTTCCGATTCAGGCAGAGTTGGCCTGGCGAAGATTTCGATAAGGGACAAGGAGCGCCTTGCAACGCTTCGAGTAAAGGATGGACTGTTCATCTTGGAGACGATGCACTGGCCCGACGAGATCCGCCAACCCGAGTTTGAGGCACTTGAAAAAAACCCGGAGATACGACCAGCGGAAGTTGCCATGGCCCAGAGCCTTATCGAGAACCTCAGCGAGGACTTTCATCCAGAGGGATTCATCGATGAGTACCGTCAGCGGCTAGAACTGGCAGTCGAAGCCAAAGTCGCCGGAGAGGAAATCACATTTACTCCCACTCAGGCACCAACTCAGATCCTTGATCTGATGGAAGCGCTTAAGGCGAGTGTCGATGCGACCAAAGGAAGAGCGGCAGCTCGCGAGGAATCAAGAACGGCCTAACTCCTGCGACAGGTGACAGTCCGATGCTGATTTGTCACTTCGCAAACGCTTGAACGAGGGGGCCCTGAGGCGAAACCCCGATGTGATTTCGCGGTACTCGACTTCGCATACCATTTCAGGGCTGACCCAATGATTGTTCTTTCCCGAGATGAGTTCAGAAAACGGTGATGCTTGTGTCTCGATAGCTTTCAACTGGCTATGGACGTCTGCGAGAGAGCGGTCGGTAAAGCCCGTTCCAACATTACCTATATAACGAAGCCCATCTTCTGCTTGTACGCCCAACAGAAGGGCACCCATTGCTCCGCTGCGGTAGCCCGCTCCTGGGGTCCAACCGCCAATGACGCAATCCAGTGTATGGACAACCTTGATCTTCAACCAATCCTTGCTTCGTTTGCCAGGCATGTATGTGCTCGTGACACGTTTGCCGACTATGCCTTCCAAGTCGCGAGCGGCTGCCGCCTCGAAAAGGGCGATCCCGCTGCTTGGCACGGTTTGAGACGGAAGTACCCTGCCGCCAAAATCAACCGAACCCACCAGACTCGACAGCCTTTCTTGAAGTGGTCTCGAACCCAGCCAGTCGCCATCACGGAAAACGAGATCAAACACCACAAAGTCGAGCGCCACCGTCTCGGTGCCGCGACGAACGTCGCTCGGCCGTGTCAAGCCGATACGTTGTTGCATCCTCTCGAAAGACGGCTTTCCTGCAGTATCGAGGGCGACGATCTCGCCATCAAGAACTGCCGTCTCGCACTTCAGTAGCTCATGTAAGTGAGTGAATTCCGGGTATTGATGGGTTACTTCACGTTTAGAACGGGAAAATAGACGAGTACGCCCGGGTTCACAGAATGCGAGTGTTCGAACGCCATCCCATTTAACCTCGAATAAGAACTCGTCTGAATCGAAAGGAAGAACGACAGCAGTGGCCAACATAGGTGTGAAAACGGCGGGCATCAAGTCACGTTGGCTCATGGCTGTAGTTTCCTCCGGGCTGGCCCTGTTTGCTACCGGATGTTTTCGAGGCCCCAACGTGAACGCGCCCGAGACCCCGGAGACGGCGCTCCGCTCGAAGATCCTGGCAGCAGACGGCACCCTGCTTGCCAGCCTGTTCGTCGAGAATCGAGAAGTTGTCAGCTATGCGGAGTTGCCAACAGTACTAGTCGATGCGGTGATCGCGGCAGAGGATCAGCGCTTCTGGTTCCACGAAGGCGTCGACGCTAAGGCCATCCTTAGAGCGGCGGTCGCCAACGCTGGATCAGGCAAGGTCGTGCAAGGCGGAAGCACGATCACGCAGCAGTACGTCAAGAACGTCTATTTCACAAGAAAGCCGCGCACACTCGAGCAGAAGGCAAAGGAAGCGTTGCTCGCGCGGAAGTTAGAGCGCACTCACACCAAGCAAGAACTGATGCAGCTGTACCTCAATACGATTTACCTGGGCAACGGCGCGTACGGGGTCAAGGCAGCTAGCGAAGAGTACTTCCGAAAGAACGTGAGGGACCTGAGCCTTGCAGAAGCCTCGCTGCTTGCCACGCTTATCCAGGGACCAGAAATTTATGATCCGCGGCGCTCGCCCGTGATAGCAAAGCAACGACGAGACAGTCTTATCGATCGCATGGTCTCGCTGAAACAAGTTTCCCCGTTAGAAGCATCCACCACCAAGGCGGAACCGCTGACGATCACCGAGCCACCCCTTAGTCTTTACCCTGAACCATTTTTCATCGACTACGTGAAACGGACGATCGCCGAGGATGCTGCCTTTGGAGAGACTGAGGCTGATCGTGCGGATCTGCTTTACCGGGGCGGAGTAACGGTCCAAACATCGCTTGACCCTCATCTGCAAGAACTTGCTCGCAAAGCGATAGCACAGATCCTAAATCGACCCGGCGACCCAGAAGCGTCTCTAGTCGCCATCGACCCTAGAACCGGAAGGGTGCTCGCGATGATCGGGGGCCGCGACTATTCGACCTCCCAGGTGAACCTGGCAATGGGGATAAAGGGCGGCGGGACGGGTCGCCAACCAGGTTCTGCCTTCAAGCCATTCGTCCTCGCAGCTGCCATCGAGGATGGCCTCGTACCTTCCACGCTCTATCCCGCTGCCAACCCAGTGATAAGAGGGTGCGGCCCAGCGCCTTGGCGGCCACGCAACATCGAGGGGTCGGGACAAGGCTTCATCTCGCTTGAAGACGCGATGATCAATTCCGTTAACGCCGTATACGCGCGGCTGGGGGCCGACATCGGTCCTTCCCGCGTCGTTAGAACCGCCCAGCGGATGGGAGTGACATTTTCCAAGCTCGAATCTGTCTGCCCTATCGCGCTTGGAAGCGAAGAAGTATCACCGCTTGAGATGGCGTCGGCTTTCGGAACTTTTGCCAACCACGGGGTACTCGCTGCCGCCACACCGATAACAGCAATAACCGGTCCGAACCAAAGCCGATCGACGTTCCAACCCCGCTACACGCGCGCTATCGACCCCGGTACCGCTTATCTTGTAACCGATACTCTCACGAAAGTGATCGCCTCAGGAACTGGCACTCGGGCCCAGATCGGGCGCCCAGCCGCCGGTAAAACGGGTACCTCTCAAGACAATATTGATGCATGGTTCGTCGGATATACGCCGGAGCTAGTCACTGCCGTTTGGGTGGGCTATCCCCAAAGGCGCATACCGATGACCAACGTCCATGGAACACGCGTGTTCGGTGGAACCTTTCCCGCGATGATTTGGAAAACCTTCATGGAGCGCGCTCTGTCGGACACTGCGATATCCCTATTCGAGATTCCCAAATCCGAATTAGTCACGATCGATATCGACCCGACAACCGGGCTGTTAGCAGGACCATTCTGTGCCGGGAAACAAACTGTTCAGATGCTGAGGCAACTTGCACCAAGGCACACCTGCGCATCACCCTCGCCATCACCAACGGTCAACCCCGCTCCGCCGCCGACAAACACTGCAACAACGACGGCCACCGCCTCCGATCCCAGCACTTCAACCGCGCAATAAACTTTCGCGCAAAGTATTGCCCTGGAAGCGGCGCGCCGAATATCCTTTTGCGTTGGAGGGATCGTGAAAGAGATAACTTTTTACCTTGATTCAAATATCTGCGCCGAAGCCGACTGGCGTCAACGCGCAAGTTGCCGTACTACCATCGATCCCGATGTTTTCTTTCCGGTCGGCTCTACCGGTCCAGCACTGGATCAGATAGAAGCCGCCAAGTCGATCTGTGCCACCTGCGTGGTACGTACGCAATGTTTGGAGTGGGCCCTACGCACCAATCAGGACAATGGCGTTTGGGGTGGATTATCTGAAGAAGAGAGAAAGTCGATACGTCGCCAGCCCGCATACGCCTATATGTGACTGAAAGGCTTTCTCCATAAGGGAATCTCCAAGGTTATCTGCGTTCCGTTCTTCGATGAAACCTCGATCTTGCCTTCGAGATCACCTTCAACCAGAGTTTTCACTATCTGCCAACCAAGCCCTGTCGAGGTAAGCGAGAAGCCATCTGGCAATCCGTGTCCATCATCACTTACCGAAAGCCGCAGTTTTTTGTTGTCGCACCTGAGTTGCACCTGCACCGTTCCACCATCTTTGCCCACGAAGGCGTGCTCCACTGCGTTTTGAAGAAGTTCCACCAGAACGACCGCCAAAGGTGTGGCCGATTCCGAAGGCAGCCGCACCGCATCGCCATCGAAATCGATACCCACGTGGTCATCGGTCAGACCATCGCGAACCATAGCTACAAGCTGTCTGGCCACATCAAAGAACGGCACAGACTCTTGGGTTTCGCGCGATAACGTCTCATGCACGACCGCGATAGATGCTATCCGCCTAACAGCCTCCTCTAGCTCCAACTTGGCTTCGACGGAGTCTATGCGACGAGCTTGCAGACGCAGCAAACTGGCTATCGTCTGAAGATTGTTCTTGACTCGATGATGAACTTCCCGGATCACCGCGTCCTTGCGTTCGAGCTGACGTTCCCGGTGGCGCAGCTCCGTAACTTCGCGCAACAGAAGGAGCGCCCCCGTAACGTCCCGATCCGATCCTGTAAGAAATGGGATAGCGCGTTGCAAGACGACGGTGTTGCCCACTTCTATGTCCGACTCTGCAGGCAAACCCACCGCAAATGCCAAAGCCGCTGCGCCCGAGTCGACCCCTATGCCGTCGAGCATTTCGCCCTCTATATTCGACACAACCCCCAGTCTTCGATATGCCGAGACCGCGTTCGGACTTGCATAGACGACCCTCGCATCGTCGTCGAGGCGGATCAAGCCATCGCCCACTCGGGGAGCACGTTCCGGGTCAAGAGCAAGGTCAACGAAAGGAAAGAGCCCTTCCTCTACCATCCTGCTTAACTCGGCACCGCATTCGAGATAGTTCTGCTCAAGGCGACTGGGCCGTCGATGCACCAGCGGCGCTCCCTCTTTCGTCATCACCGCGACAACTTTGCCCTGCACAACTACGGGAAAGGCCTCCATCCTCACTGGCACTCCGTCGATCATGACCGGTTCATCTCGCTTCCAATGGCGAGAGTCGTGATAGGCCCTGTCGATAACCGGGAGTTCTTCAGGTCGCACTATCGTCCCGAATAGGTCTTCGGGATGAAGAGTTTGAGCCGTATAGGGGCGCATCTGACCGATGCACAAGAAACGATCATCTCCCGAAACGGGGCACCAAAGAAGAAGGTCAGCGAAGGATAGGTCGGCTATCAACTGCCACGCACCAACCAAACGATGGAGATGATCTAGGGCTTCTTGGTCTAGTTGGGCGTGCTCAACAACCAGTTCCGTCAACGTTGGCAATCAAATACTCCTGGGGCTTGGGGGGCCATAGATAATGTAAGCGTGTCAGATAAACATCTTTATACTCTGGAATCAGCCTCGCTTGTTCTTTCCGAGGTCGAACGGCGGCTTCTCCGGCTTCGCGAGGCTTACCGAAAGCTCGCGGGCCATACCGAAGACATCGAAGAACAGTCTGCAGGCAATGGCTCAAGCCCTCGCCCGGAAGAGTGGCTGGTTGCGGCCAGAAACATGGCAAAAGAGCTGAAATGGTTGAGCGAGCAAGGCATCCTCATCCGCGACGTTGAACAAGGGCTCATCGACTTTCCCTCTGAGCGCGAAGGTGAAGAGATATTGTTGTGCTGGAGGCTCGGGGAAAACAGCATCGAGTTCTGGCACTATGCCGATGAGGGATTCGACGGACGGCAACCCCTTTAAGCGATTACCGCTATGACGTCACCCTCTTGAACCGCTGCTCCTTCGGCTACCCCAACTGACATGACCTCGCCAGCTTCAGGAGCATCGACGGGGATCTCCATCTTCATCGATTCCAAGATCACCAGTGTCTGACCTTCTTCGACCACGTCGCCTGGCTGAACCAACACTTTCCAAACTGTAGCGACCATCTCGCAAAGTACCTCACCCAAGTTTTCCAACCTTTCGCTTTAGATTTAGCAGCGACCTCGCCTCATCGGGACTTGCAACCTGCCTTCCCGAGAGTCTGACGATTTCCGCTGCCGCGGCCACTAGGTCGCCATTTGATGACGCCATCGAACCATCAGGAAGATAAAAATTATCCTCAAGACCAACTCTGACGTTACCGCCCAGTGAAACGGCCGCTGCGACAAGGTTCCATTGCTCCCGCCCGATGCCAATCACTTCCCAACTTGAAGGCGCAGGGACAAGCGTGGCCATGTGGGCAAGGGTGCGGGGATCAGCAGGAGCTCCCCCAAGTACACCCAAGATCAAGGAAAACTGCGCAGGTAGCCTCAGCAACCCCATGTCGATGAGCGGCAACGCGTTATTGATGTGTCCTGTGTCAAAACATTCGCACTCAGGTTTCACCCCAGCTTCATTCATCTTCTCCAAGAAGAACACAATGGTCTCGAACCTATTTTCGAAGCAGAAATCGAAAACTATCTGCTTGCGCTTCGCGGAATATTTCGCATAGGTCATCGACCCCATGTTGAGGGCCCCGATGTCAGGACGAAGATCGGTGATCTGCGCTATGCGGTCCTCTTTAGAAAGACCGATCGCCCCGGTGGAATAGTTGATGACTATGTCGGGGACCTCAGCCAGGATCGCTTCGGTGATACTTCGATACTCCTCGACACGATACGACGGGGTTCCATCGGGATAGCGGGCGTGCAGATGCACAACCGAGGCACCCGCGTCATATGCCCGGCGCGCTTCAGCCGCGTATTGATCGGGCGTGTAAGGAATAGCGGGGCATTGTTCCCGATTGGCCGCAACTCCTGATAGCGCAGCTGTGATGACACATAAGTCCATATGCCAGACTAGCAATTACCATGGGTGGATGCGCAAGTCCGTGATGCGATTCATAACTGGTTTCCTGATGGCGGCATTGGCGACTGCATGCGGCCCTTCAAACGCCTCGGATACGCCAGCACAAACGCCACAGACGCCGTCCGCCACGCAGGCGCCACCTGCGCCACCTATTGAACTGCCCGCATTCGAACTAGCGACGGCGGCATTGAGAGCAACCATCTCCTCGGAGATCGACTCCGATATTCCCAGGTACGTCCGAACGATCCCTGGGGTTGCGGCAGCAGCTCGCATCGGCTTGTCGAATCTGACCGTGGACATCAAGCAGACGTCGTCCGAACTAAGCATCATGACCGTTGACCCAGTGGACTTTCGGCCACTTGCACCCTCGACTACCGCTGAAGCCGAGTTCGTCTGGAAGGGACTCATCAACGGAGAGCTCTTTCTGGCCCACGAGGAACAACGAAGACTCGACCCCCCGTTGGGCTCGGTCATCTATCCACATACTCCAAGCGGCATCAAAGCCATGCGCGTGGGCGGAGTCGCCGCTAACGCCACACCCAACCTTGCGGGAGGCATGATTTCAACAGCCAAGGCCTCGGCTCTTGGAATAGGTGAACCCACCGTGCTGCTAGTTGGGTTGCGGCCAAAGGCCAAGGTCAATGAGGTGTTGAAAGCATTGGGCGGTCTACTGATAGGAGTCAAGTTTGAAAAGATAAAACCAGCTCGAACATTCCTAAGTGGCACAGCCGCAGAGCGGGCTATAGGAACGTTCGAGTACACGCCGAACGAGGACGGGACCCTTAACCAGGACCCAGAGTGGGTGCGTAAAAACATCGTTTCCTTTCAAGTTCCCATCTTGGGATCAATGAAGTGCCATCGCGTGATGCGCCCTCAACTTTCGCAGGCACTGGCCGAGATCGAAAGCAGCGGCCTCGCTCCCCTGATCGACACTAAGCAATTCGGCGGATGCTACGTACCACGCTTCATCGCCCGCGACCAGACTCGACCCATCTCGATGCATGGGTGGGGCTTGGCGATCGATATCAATGTATCGACTAACCTGCAGGGGGCGGAACCGCAACTCGACCCACGCATCGTTCACATATTCGAAAGATGGGGGTTCAGGTGGGGAGGTCACTGGTCAGTTCCAGACGGCATGCACTTCGAACTTGCCGCACTATTGAAAACCTAAACGGGCAAGACTCCGTGCTTGCGCCAAGGACGCTCGACTTTTTTGTTCTGCGACGCTTCAAGGCCTTGGATTATCACTTTGCGGGTATCCGCCGGATCGATAAGGTCATCGACGAACGACCACCCTGCAGCGACGTACGGGTTGATCTGCGTGCGAATCATCTCAACCATGTTGCTTCGCATCTCATCCTGCTGATCTAAAGGCGCAGCTTCAATCTGCTTTCGAAAGATGATGTTTACTGCCCCTTCAGGGCCCATGACGCTTATCTCGGCGGTTGGCCATCCCACTATCAGGTCGGGCTCGAACGCACGGCCATTCATGACGTAGTACCCGGCACCGTAACCCTTACGTATCACCACCGTAACCTTGGGTACGGTCGCCTCCGAGATCGCAAAAAGCATTTTGGCACCATGCCGGATGATTCCCTGCTTCTCTACTGCACTGCCCACGAGGAACCCTGGGCAATCCATCAGGAAGACAAGTGGGATGTTGAAGGCATCACATAGCCAAACGAACCTGGCAGCCTTGTCTGCGGAATTCACATCTAACGCTCCACCCAAATGCATCGGCTGATTCGCCAATATCCCAGCTGGCCTTCCAGCGAAACGACCGAAGCCGGTGATCAAACTCTTTGCCCAGTCCGGCTTCATGGGGAAGAACTCATGGTCGTCCACGATCGATGCTATGAGTTTGCGCATGTCGTAGGCCTTGCGAGGATTGGCCGGAACCAGATCGATCAGCTCTTCGCAGCGCCGGTCCGATGGATCGGTACTCGGAGCAACGGGAGGCTGCTCGAGGTTCGATGATGGGAAGAACGACAAGTAGCGCTGGATAACATCGATACATGCCTGGTCGTCGGCAACTTCGAGGTCGGCAACACCTGACACTTTGCAATGAACTGCCGACCCACCCATCTCTTCGGCGGTCACTTCCTCGCCAACCGCCGCTTTTACAAGGTGGGGGCCAGCCAGAGCCATGTTCGAGTTGCCCTTCACCATTGGAACGAAATCAGCAAGACCAGGGATGTATGCGGTGCCTGCCGCCCCAGGGCCCATCATGGCCGCCACCTGAGGGATCACCCCACTCATAACAACTTGCTCTCGGAAAAGGTCGCCAGTTCTAGCAAACATAGAACCTGTCGCCTCTTGAATGCGGGCACCAGCAGAGTCGATCAGCCAAACGATCGGGATCCGGTCACGCAGCGCAAGTTCGCGAAGGCGGGTGGCCTTTATCTCACCGACCATACCTATCGAGCCAGCCATAACCGTGAAATCGTACGCGATAAGCCCAACTCGTCGACCACTTACTTTCCCGATGCCGGTTATGCATCCATCGGCGGGGGTCGATCGGCCCTGCATCTGGGGCGACGACGACTGATGATGGGCAAGTAGACCGAACTCATTGAATGTGTCGGCGTCGAATAACAGGTCGATGCGCTCGCGAACCGTGAGCTTGTTCTGGGAATGTTGAGTGAGAACTCGATCCTCGCCACCCATCTTTTCGTACTCAGCCTTCTTGGATGCAAGTTCATCGACTATCTCACCCATCGATGGGCCGCCATATGTAAGCGTGGGCATGGGTCGGTCAGACATTTGGAGTTCCTCCTTGTAAGAGCAACTCTATCGCGCGGGGTTGGCCTCTCATGTTTATCCAGCCATGCTGCTGGGTAAATGAATCTCTGTCATGTTTATAGGTCTTTTGTTTCCATTAGGACTCGCACTGATCCTGTTCGTCTTGGCAAAGCTTGAGGATCTGCTGATAGGCCGTACCGAGCCGTAAGCTACTCGCGCCGAAGCAATGTCGATATCGTTCCCCAGGGCAAACCTAGGCAGGCTCCGAACTTACCGCACGAACTCGAACGTGAGCGGGTGTTCCACTAGATCCTTGGTCCTTATGTAGAACACCCTGGAAGTGCCAGCCCACGCGGATTTGGTTGACCAGCCGAACGAATACCTATCGCTCAGCTTCACGGCTGACACCGGGTATGACTCATCGAGGGACCGGCGCTCGCCGGAGATGGGGTCGATCTGGTACGAGGCGAGGTAGAGGATCGTCGATCGGTCGAGGATGCTCGTGCCGTTCGCATCGAAAATCTTCCACGAGATCGGGATCTGCTGGCCCGCGTTCGTCTTGTTCTTCGTTATCGGCGGGTCTAGATAGGTGAAGTTGTAACCCACGTTGTACAGATGCGACCGTGAGGATGTGTTCCCCATCGAGTCGGACGAGTTGACCGTGAAGGTGTACCGGCCGGCTTGACCGGTAGGTAGGTTGGCGCCGTCGGCAACTGCCACCGACGACCCGTCTGGTTTCTTCGCAGTTCCAAGGCACGTTGCGATCAAACCACTATCAGAGCAGAAGTAATCTGCTGCGGTCCCAGCCGTTTGGTTCAACAGGAAGGTCTCACCATCGAATGGATTCACGATAGTGATCCCCGGCTTGGTGGTATCGACAACGGTGTAGTGGGCGACCGCACTTGCTTGCCTTCCCGCGAAGTCGGTTGCAACAACGTTGATCGTGTACTCACCCGGTGCGTCTGTGTAAAGTGCGTCACCGCTCTTAACCGCACCTTGCGGCCCCGTGCCTTCGCACGTATCGATCCCCGACGTGACATCGGCACAAGTGAAGGTGATCGTCTTGCCCTTGGTGCCAAGTTCGAACACCGAGGCATCTCCGGGAGAAGTGATCGATGCGTTGGGGTCATCAAAGTCGAGCCTCACGACGATCGTGCCAGCGGCGCTTCTATCGGATGCCCTGAAGTCAATCACATAGATCCCGCTCGACGAGAGGTTGATCGTCGAGAGTTCGGCGAAGTCGCCGCCATTGATGCTTGTTTCGAACCCGATCCCCGACGATGGACTTGAGATCCCGATCGTCAAAGGGCTCACGTACCATCCGTTGCGACCTGGCGTTCCCTGGATGTTGATGTCCACGGCGCCCTTGGCGTCTACCTGGGGAAGGATCTTCTTGTGGAAGTCGCCCTGATTGGTGTTCAGTCCCCAGTTGCCGGATGTGTCCTGCAACTGAGTGAAGAACTCCTGAACCTCGTCTCCGGCCGCCGGGCTAGCGACCCAGGTGCCTCCGACCTTCTTCGCGTTGACCGACTTCCAGTCGCCCACTGAGTTCTTCTTCAGGTAGCTGATCACTACGCGAGCTACGTCAACCGAGGGAGTCGTCCCGACAAACGTCACACTAGATGGATCGTTAGGATCTAATTGCGTTGCGATAATTGAGCTCAGGACCGGGGGTGTGAAGTCGCTGCTGGTCGAGAGGCTCGCTATCAACTGCGAGTTCAACCAGCGCGTCTGCTCGCCGACGACCTGGCCGCCGGACAGCGACGCGTTCGGCCGGAACCGTCCAGCTATGAACGTCACCTCATCGCCCGTGTCAGCCCGGTGCACCTGAGCAGGTGCCGCAGGGAAAGTGATCTGCGACTGGGGCTCGACGGAAGCGGTCCCCGCGGTGACATCGACGCCGCCCTGCGAGGGGTTAACGCCGACCTCCACTGAGGACTGCTTCGGAACAAACTGGACACCGTGCAGACGCAGGCCGGGGACGCCGGAGTTGGCACCGAAGATCGCAAGCGGCTGGGTGGGGAGCCCCGGTGAAGACTGCGACCTGCCGTTCAACTCATAGTACGAACCCGTGCTCGTCGTCTTCTTGTTCCACACCGAAGGCGAGGTGTAGTCCGCCGAGAAGGTGGCGACCTTCAGTCCAGTGATGGGATCGGTGGTGAGCGGCACGGTTGGCGGCGGAGTTACCGAGTTTCCGGATCCGACCTTTATGAAGGAGAACCCGGTCTGGCCGAATCCCATCATCGCCTTGCGGTCGTACTCGGAGAACGAGCCCGACTGCGCGTAGTAGTCCCATATGGCCGATGCCCGTGCCTGACCGACGTTCATCCGTCCGTCGAGGTAAGAAGCGAAATCAACTAGCAGCTTCTCAGTCAGCGCGGTCGAGCCGTTTATACCAAGGCCGAACGTGGTCTGACCTGCGCCCCACAAAGCGCCTTGAGTCGTGAATTTCTCGACCCAGTCCGTTACCTTGGCGACATTGTTCGCGGATACATAGGAGTTCGGAACGGACAGAAGCGAGTGACACCCAACCGTTCCGTAGCCCCACAGGTTCAGGCTCAGGCCGTCGAGCAACTTCTGGGGCGTGTACAGATCGTCCGCAGACGTCGCACCCGCGGGCTGCATGACAAACGGGCTGAAGTGCGCGTTGATGGAAGAGAAAGTCTTCGTGGATGCGAGCGCGGACACCTTCTGACGCAGATCGTCTCCGGTCCACGTTTCGGTCAGTAGCGTGCTCTGAGTTGCCGCTGGACGTTGGGCGTGGAAGATTGAGTCGACCGAGCTGCCAACATCACCGAAGAATGAATAGCCCGTTGCAAGGGAAGCCGTTGGCTCCCAACTCGCGTTCGCTGTTAGGCGGTTGATCGCATCCGGGATGTCCGACGCCTTCTCTGTAGAGACTCGCCCGACCGATGCGGTCGGCAAGTAGAGCCAGTCGCCACCCCATGGCACAGCGCGTCCGAGGTAGACGGAGTCTGTGAGGATGTTGCCGTCGGCGATGGCCGCTGCCATGTCTACCGAACCGGCGGCATTGATCAAGCCGGCAGCGAACGACGATTCTTTGGCCACTTGTGTCCGGTCCTCCGTGGCGCCATAGGGGACCTGGATCGGCGACCCTATGAGCGCCAGGTTCTCGATCTGCATGGGCAGCGTGACGCTCGTGATGGCGCGGTTTATCGCGCGCGGCACCTCGCGCATCGCATCGATGTTGCACGGCGCGGCGTCCCAGTTCGTGTAAGCGTTTGTGACATCGGAGAAGGCGTCAATCGGGAACACTGCGGCGCCAACTGCCTGACCTGCAGGGCTCGACGCGAACGTCGTGAGCGCGGTCATCGCGTCGTTACCACCTGCGAGTCCGAACTCCCCGTACAGACGCTGACGGTTGACGACGAACAGTGTCTTTTTGCCTTGCATGTCTAGGGCTGTTGGCGCTATCGACGGGGTCGGCGGTGCGGCTGCGGTCAACGCGCGCGATGGGCAGGAGATAGCGCTCGGAGGTGCCGTGATCGAAAAGCTGAGCGTATATGGCAGGTCGCTGAAGTCGGCACCGCCATCGCCCACCGCGCCGGATACCTGTGCGATGTAGTACTGGGGACCGGTGCCATGCGTAGACCAAGTTCTGGCGACGATCGACTCTGGCGCTAGACCCTTGTTGTCCGATATCCCTGCGATGGGCAGATTCTCGAGCTGTATCTCGTTGTGCGTGTCAGGAGCCACGGGCTCTCCTGACAGGGCGGTGCCAGGAGCAGGGTCTGGCGCTGCCTGGATTGCTGGCTCCGCGACCGTGAGGTTGCTCAGCGGCTCGGGTCGATCCCCATCTTTTGGATGGTAGAGCACCAGTTCATTGTTGCTACCCACGTTGCGCAGCGACAGGTTAATCGTCGAATTGACGGGAGGTGCAGGTATGCAGAAGAAGTCGCGGTCACCTCTGCGCTCGATCTGGGAGAAGTAGGCGAAACCCGTCTGGATCGGATGCGTGCACGCCTGCTCCGGCGTGCCGTTGGCTTCATTGGAAGGCGTGACCTGCACGGGAGCGCGCTTGTCTATGCGCTCGTTGATCGCGGCGGTAGTGATCGTGGCAGACGACGTCGTAAGTCCGACCGCTAGCCACGGCCTTACCTGGTAGGTGATCTGGAAAAGCTGTCCTGCTGGGATGTTCAAGTTTTCGAAGTCCCACGTCAGAACTGTCGATTTCGAGCTTGCCGTCACCGATGGGTCGCGCTGTCCGAGGACATTGATCTGAGCTGACCCAGTGACGTAGCTCCAGTAGGCAGGAAGTGTGACCTTGACGATCGGGTTCACATCCGCAATACCTACCGGTGCGTGCGTGAACGTTTGAGTGACCTTGGTTGTACCGAGGGCCGGGTTTTCGTACCCCGCTGCGTATACCTCGTAAGGAAGCTGCTCTTGTCCGAGCGCTGAGACTAGCGATAGCGCGAAGTCCCCGAGAGCGTACGAAGAGACGGCGCTTCCAAGGTCCCCGACGAGGCCAGTGTCCGACAGAAAGTTCGTTCCGTCGGCTTTCCTGTCGCGCTGTGCGTCGTAAAGAGTTTTGGTGCTGCAGTCATAGGTCGCGCAATCGACGACGCTTCCGCGCGTCGCCAACGGGATGTCCTTGAGCGCAATCTTGCCGAAACTTTCGTGGAACATGTCGATGAACTCCAAGCGGATCCGGTTGAGCAACGGATTCACGGGCGTGCCACTAGCGTCCTTTAGGGTTATCGCGCCGAGGCTGACGCCATTGAGTGAAGTGCCCCCGGCTGGCTGCGTGGTGGCGAAGAAGGGCGCTAGGTTGACGCCGCGCAACTGAAGCTGTACGAGGGTCGCGTCCGGGTCGTACGCGAATCCTTGCTTCTCCAGTCCGTCACGATAGTTCGGGCCGGGGATGTTCTTGATCGGGATGTTCGCGGTCAGGATGCTGATGAAGTTGAGATCAGCCAATCTCGTGCCGGAGAAGTCGATCCCGAACAAACTCGTCTTAATCAGTCGGTCCTTGATCGTTGCCGCGCTGTCTGATGCATCAGAACGACGACAGCTATCGATGCGGTTGATGCACCAGAAGTAGTTGTACAGAGTCAGCGACTGCGAAGGCTGGCCCTCGAAGATAGTCCCGGTGAACTTGTTCTCTATCGGATCGCCGACCACCGATCGCAGGCCGTCGAGCGAGATCGCCCTGAGCGTCACGGCCACGGCGGCATCTTCTGTCTGAGTACCGATACCGTCGATCAGTTTCACGCCGATACCGTCGATCAGTTTCACGCCGATACCGTCGATCAGTTTCACTCCGATACCGTCGATCAGTTTCACTCCGATACCGTCGATCAGTTTCACTCCGATACCGTCGATCAGTTTCACGCCGATACCGTCGA